>CAZSGB010000023.1:0-9424 GCA_964606355.1 uncultured Gammaproteobacteria bacterium
TGAACTCAAAGGTCTATGTTTAGACGTTGAGCTTATCAAAGAAAAAAAAGAACGTGTTATTAAAGAAGTAAACGAAGACAAACCTAAGAAAAAAGATAAATAATATATTTATGCCTACACCTTCATCAACCAGAACAACTTTTATGTCCGAAGTTGAAGTCCCAGCTTTAGAATTTGAAGCTATTCGTTTAAAATTAGCTTCACCTGATATTATCCATAAATGGTCTCATGGTGAGGTTCTAAAGCCTGAAACTATTAATTACCGAACTCAGAAACCTGAGAAGGATGGTTTATTTTGTGAAAAAATATTTGGACCTACTAAAGACTGGGAATGTTATTGTGGTAAGTACAAAAAGATACGTTACAAAGGTATTATTTGTGACAAATGTGGCGTAGAGGTAACTCGTTCCGTTGTTAGACGTGAAAGAATGGGTCATATTGATTTAGCTATTCCTGCTGCCCATATTTGGTTTTTACGTGGTATCCCTTCTAAGATAGGCTTAGTGCTTAATTTATCAATCCAAGAATTAGAAAAAATAATTTACTTTGCTTCTTTCATCATCACTAAAGTTAATGAAGAATTAAAAGAACAAACGCTTGAACAAATCAAGAATGAATTAAAGAGTAAGCGTAAAATAATTGAAAAAGAATTTGAAAATAAGTTTAATTTAATTAATCAAAAGAAATCTAAATTACTTAGTGAAGCTAAAGATGATAGTAAAAAGGGTGAAATACAAACTGATATTGAAAAAGAGATTAAATTATTAGAAACTTTAAGAGATAACAAAACCAAAACTTTAGAAGAAGCAGCTGATACAGCTAAAAAAGAACTTAGAGATATCAAAAAATTTAAAATTATTTCCGAAACTAGTTATCGTGACTTATCTCTTAAATATGGTCATGTTTTTGAAGCTGGTATTGGTGCTAAAACCATACGTGATTTATTAGCTGAAATAGACTTAAAGAAGTTATCTGCTCAACTAGAAAAAGAAACAATTGAATCAATACCTTCTAAAAAGAAAAAGCTAATTAAACGTTCTAAATTAATTAATAGTTTAATTGTTAATAATATTAAACCGGAGTGGATGATTCTCACTACTGTCCCTGTTATTCCACCTGACCTTAGACCAATGGTCCAACTTGATGGTGGTCGTTTTGCTACTTCTGACTTAAATGACCTATATCGCCGAGTGATTAATAGAAATAATCGTCTTAAAAGGTTACAAGATCTTAAAGCTCCTGAAGTTATTCAAAGAAATGAAAAAAGAATGTTGCAAGAAGCGATTGATGCTCTTTTTGATAATAATGCTCGTCACTCTAAAACGGTTACCGCTTCTACTGGTCAAAAACGACAATTAAAGAGTATTGCTGATATTTTAAAAGGTAAACAAGGTCGTTTTAGACAAAACTTACTAGGTAAACGTGTTGATTACTCAGGTAGATCGGTTATTGTTATCGGTCCTAAATTAAAAATGGATGAATGTGGTTTACCTAAAACAATGGCTTTAGAATTATTTAGACCTTTTGTTATTTCACAACTCATTAAACGTGAACTCGTCCATAATGTTAGAAGTGCTAATAAATATATTGAGCAAGATCATGCTGAAGTTTGGGATATCTTAGAAGGCATTACTAGAAAAGCTCATGTCTTCTTGAATCGAGCTCCTACTTTACATAGGTTAGGCATACAAGCCTTTAAACCAATTTTAATCGAAGGTAAAGCTATCCAAATTCATCCACTCGTTTGTCGACCATTTAATGCTGACTTTGACGGTGACCAAATGGCAGTTCATGTACCTTTAACCGAAAAAGCTAAACATGAAGCGGCTACTATTATGTTATCTACTAAAAACTTACTCAAACCTGCTACCGGTGACCCAGTTAATTCACCTGACCAAGATATTGTTTGGGGCTGTTACTATTTAACCTTCATTAATCCTAAACAAGAAAAAGCTATTAAATACTTTGCTTCTAAAGCTGAGGCTAAGTTAGCTTATGATTTAAAGGCTATTCGTTTACATGACAAAATCATAATTAAGTTTAATGGTGAACGCATTGAAACTACTGTTGGTAGAGTAATCTTTAATTCAGTTATTCCTGAAAAGTTACAGTTTATCAACGAAGAAATGAATTCAGGTAAATTAAAAGATATTGTAGCTTTAATCCTTGAAACATATGATCAAGAAGAAACTGCTAAATTCTTAGATAATATTAAGACTTTAGGTTTTGAAACCATTACTACCTCTGGTTTATCATGGGGTATGGATGATGTCCCTATTTTAAAAGAAAAAAAAGAAATTATTCAAAAAGGTGAAGTAAGAGTAGAAGAAATTCAAGGACAATATCAAAAGGGCTTATTAACCAACAAAGAAAGATACGTTAAAGTAGTTGAAACTTGGAAAGAAATTAAAGATGAAATTACTGAAAAAAGTCAACACTTATTTGATATTTCTAGCTCCTTATATTCCATTATTAACTCCGGCGCTCGTGGTTCTTGGGCTCAGATGATTCAAATCATGGGTATGAAAGGTTTAGTTATTAACCCAGCAGGTGAAGTTATGGAATTACCAGTTAAAGCTAACTTTCAAGAAGGTTTGGACGTTCTTGAATACTTTATCTCTACTCATGGTACTCGTAAAGGTTTGTCTGATACGGCTCTACGTACAGCTAATGCCGGCTACTTAACTAGACGTTTAGTTGATGTTTCTCAAGATATTATCACTAACATCGCTGATTGTAATGATAAAGAAGGAATACTCTTAACTCAAGCTGATGCTGAAATGATGGGAGAAAATATGGTTAATTTGATTGTCGGTAGAACTACCTTAGCTGAGATAAAACACCCTAAAACTGGTAAAGTTATAGTTAAAAAGGGTGAAATCATCTCTAAAGATCATATTAAAGTCTTAAAAAATCTAGAATTAGAAGCTGTTCATATTCGTTCACTTTTATCATGCAAATGTATACGTGGTATTTGTCAAAAATGTTATGGAACTGACTTAGCTTTCAACGAACCGGTTAAAATGGGTGTTGCTGTTGGTACAGTAGCTGCTCAAAGTATTGGTGAACCTGGTACTCAGCTAACCATGAGAACTTTCCATACTGGTGGTGTGGCTGGAGCTGATATCACTCAAGGTTTACCACGAGTTGAAGAATTGTTTGAAGCTCGCCCACCAAAGAGAAAATCCATTATCTCTGATGTGGCTGGTCAAATAGTAATTGACAAAGATATGCCAATTGGTGTTAGAAATCAAAGAATCGTTAAAGTTAAATACAAAGGCTATATTAAAGAAAGTTTAATCCTCAATGAAGATTATGATTTATTAGTTAAAGATGGTGACAAAGTGAAAGCTAAGCAAGAAGTAATGAGCCATAAAGAAGGTAAGAAACCTGTCCTGACTAATCATACTGGAACTGTTAAAATAAATGATAAAAAATTACATATTATCTCTGATGAAGAAACTCTTAAAGAATTTATTATACCACCTGGACTATCTCTCTGGGTTAAAGATGGTGATTTAATAAGTCCAGGAGATCCTTTAACTGAAGGTAGCATTGATCTTAAAGAATTATATGAACATCGTGGTGAACTAGCTACTCAAAAATATATTATTAAAGAAATTTTGAAAATATATTCCATGCAAGGTCAAAAATTAAATATGAAACATATTGAAATTATTGTTAGACAAATGTTTTCAAGAATATTTATCAAAGATGCTGGTGAAACCAATCTTTTACCCGGCGAAATTATAACTAGACCTATCTTTAATGAAGAGAATGGAAAAGCGAAGAAAGAAGGTAAAAAAGAAGCTCAGGGGGATGTTTTGCTCTTAGGTATTACTAAAGCCTCCTTATCAACTGATAGTTTCTTATCAGCTGCTTCTTTCCAAGAAACAGCTAGAGTCTTAATTGATGCTGCTATTACCGGTAAAGTAGACCATTTAAGAGGTTTGAAAGAAAATGTTATTATTGGTCGTTTAATCCCAGCTGGGACTGGCTTTGAAAAGAAATAATCTTACTTAAAATATTTAAAAAACAGGGCACTTTATGCCCTGTTTTTTAAATGTAGCCATATTTAGAAAAAAATGGTAAAATACTACTACTAAAATATATCTCATGGGACGTAAAAAAAGAAAAAATAAAAAGAAGGATGAGGAATATGAAGAAGAATCTCAATATCGAACTAGTCTTAGTCCTGAAACTAAAAAAGGTATTTTTATCGTTATTATCTTAGTTTTAGCTCTTTTAATCATACTTTCTTTATTTAATTTATCCGGTGAATTTGGACTTTATCTAAAAAACTTTTTAGGTATTATTTTGGGCTGGGGTTATTATTTCTTCCCAGTTATTTTAGTTGTCTTAGCTTTTACCCTTCTAAACCCCGATAAATATGAAGTGCGTCCTACTAATTATCTTGGCTTATTTCTGCTTTTTATCAGTGTCTTAGGGATCTTACAATTGGTTAAAGCTGACCCTACCACCCATATTTCTGGCTCTGGTGGCGGTTATTTAGGTTATGCCATAGCTTTCCCTTTAACTAATTTAACTGGTCTTTGGGCTACCCTCATTATTCTACTTGCTCTCTTTTTAATCTCCTTACTCTTAACCTTCAATACTTCCTTAAACTCTATTTTAAAAAATATCAATATTATGAATTGGTTTAGAAGAAGAATAACAGAAGCAGAAAATGAATTTGAAGAAGAAATCGAACCTCAGGAAGAAGAAATTGAAATACCAATAAATAACCCTGAAGAAAATGAAAAAATTGATAAAGATAATACAACTTTTAAAACTAAGAAAGTGGCTGTTACTAGTTCAGGAGACAACCAAAAGATAAAGAATATTCCACAAGGTTTAAACGTAACTTTTTCTCATGGTAAAAATACTAAAGTTGAAGTACCGCTCAACTTACTTGATACAGGAACTTCTAAACCAACAAGTGGTGATATTAAAGCTAATTCAGAACTTATTCAAAAAACTTTAGAAAACTTTGGCATTGAAGTAGAAATGGGAGGGGTAAACGTTGGTCCAACAATAACTCAATTTACTCTTAAGCCTTCTGAGGGTACTAGGCTCAATCAAATTACTTCTTTACAAAATGATTTAGCCTTAGCTTTGGCTGCTCACCCTATTCGCATTGAAGCACCTATCCCTGGTAAATCATTAGTTGGCATTGAAATCCCTAATCAAAGCATTGCCCTAGTTAAATTAAGAGAAATCTTAACTAGTAATGAATTCAAAAAGAAAACTGGTTCTTTACTTTTCTCTCTAGGCAAAGATGTCGCTGGTATGCCTTGGATTGGTGACTTAGACAAAATGCCTCACTTACTTATTGCTGGCGCTACAGGTAGTGGCAAATCTGTTTGTATTAATAATATTATTATTAGCTTACTTTACCAATATTCAGCCAACAGTTTACGTCTGATCATGGTTGATCCAAAAAGAGTTGAGCTTACCACGTATAACGGTATACCTCATTTGTTAACTCCTGTTATTACCGAAGTTGATAAAACGATTAATGCTCTTCATTGGGTGGTAAATGAAATGGATGAAAGATACAAATTATTTAGCGCGGTTGGCAAACGCAATATTTCTGCTTATAACTCTTCAGTTATCACTAATCATTTACCTTACATTATTGTCATTATCGATGAACTTGCTGATCTGATAGCTATTGCTCCACGTGACGTTGAAGGTGCTATAGTCCGCTTAGCTCAAATGGCTAGAGCTACGGGTATTCATTTAATCGTAGCTACTCAAAGACCTTCAGTAAATGTTATTACTGGCTTAATTAAAGCAAATATTACTTCTAGAATTGCTTTTGCTGTGGCTTCTAGTGTTGATTCTAGAACTATTCTAGATACAGCTGGAGCTGATAAACTACTGGGTAAAGGCGACATGTTGTTTCTTTCTGCTGAACTATCTAAACCAAAACGTTTACAATGTGCCTACATCAGTGATGAAGAAATAGAAAGAGTAGTAGAATTCTGGTCTGAGCAAGCTGAACCTGAATACCAAGAAGATATTACAGAAAAACAGACTAAAGTTAATTTACTAGGAGGTACAAGTTTCAGTGATAACGGTGATGATCTACTTGATGAAGCCAAAGAAGTAATTTTAAAAGCTGGTAAAGCTTCCGCTTCTCTCTTACAAAGAAGATTACGAGTTGGTTATGCTAGAGCTGCTCGAATGCTTGATCTTTTAGAAGAGCAAGGTATAGTTGGTAAAGCCGATGGTTCAAAACCACGTGAGATATTAATTAATGAAGAGGATCTAGCTATTCCAACAGAAACTACCCAAAGTTACGAAAGACAAGCATATCCAGAAGATGAACTTGAAGAAGATTATCCTGAAAATGAAATTGAAGAGACAGAGGAAAACATTGATGAAGATAAAAATGAAGAAATTAAGTAAGTTGATATAAAATTTAATGACTAGTTTTATTCAAAAAAAACTACCAACTAACAAAACCCTGCCTGAAATATTCAAAGATCAACGGAGCAGGGCTGCTTTATCATTAGAAGAAATTTCTTTTAAAACTCAAATTACTATTAAATACTTAGAAGCATTAGAAAATGGTAAATATGATCTCTTACCAGGTGAAGTATATAATAAACAATTCATTAAAAAATTAGCTCAACTTTATTCCTTATCAGAAAAATCTTTAATTAAGATATATCAAGAAGAAAAAGATACACAACTTTCTTTTAAAGAATTAATTAATGAAAAGCCTAGAAAAAAAAATATATTTGTTAATCTTTCACCACGTATTTTAAAACATACTTTAGTTATTCTTCTAATCCTAGCCTGTCTATCATATTTAAGTTGGGAAATCTTTAATATATTTACTCCACCTAACTTAGAAATAACGTCCCCTTTACCCCAAACCATTACTACTGATCCCTTCATTGAAATCTTAGGCTTAACTGAACCAGAAGCTATACTAACCATAAATAATCAAAAAATATTACTTGAACCTGATGGAAAGTTTACTCAAATCGTAGACTTGACATTCGGCTTGAACAATTTCGTTATTTCTGCTAAAAAGAAACATAGTAAAGCTCTAGAAATAACTTTGTCTATTTTAAGGCAAGGTGAAGCTACGGCCATTAATTAACAAGGGTCATTTAAACATTAATAGAAAATCATATGGTTAAAGATGATGAGGGGGTAAAACAAAAAAATAAAGCCACTGATGAGGCTATCTCTCAGATCAGAACTAGATTTGGTGAAGGCTCTATCATGAAGTTAGGTGAAGCTAAGAAATCAGACGTTGATGCAGTTCCAACTGGTTGCTTGTCGCTAGACATCGCTTTAGGTATTGGTGGTATACCCAGGGGCAGAATCATTGAAGTCTATGGACCGGAAGCCTCAGGTAAAACTACCTTAGCACAACATATTGTAGCTGAAGTTCAAAAATTAGGTGGTACCGCTGCCTTCATCGATGCTGAGCATGCTTTAGATCCAGCTTATGCCAAAAAAATAGGGGTAAATGTAGATGACCTTTTAATCTCACAACCTGATACTGGTGAACAAGCTTTAGAAATTACTGAGGCATTAGTTAGATCAGGTGCTGTTGATGTTATTGTTATTGACTCAGTAGCAGCCCTCGTACCTAAAGCTGAAATTGAAGGCGAAATGGGTGACCGACAAATGGGTACCCAGGCTAGACTGATGAGTCAAGCTCTACGTAAATTATCAGGTATTGTTAGTAAAACTAATACTATCGTTATCTTTATTAATCAGATTAGAATGAAAATTGGTGTTTTCTTTGGTAACCCAGAAACTACCACTGGTGGTATGGCCCTTAAATTCTATTCTTCAGTTCGAGTTGAAGTCAGACGCGCTGCTCAAATTAAAAAAGGTGATCAAATCATTGGTAACCGAGTAAAGTGTAAAGTAGTTAAAAACAAAGTAGCAGCTCCTTTTAAAAACACTGAATTTGATATTATGTATAATGAAGGCATTTCCCTATCGGGCGATGCTTTGGATACCGGCGTGCAGTTCGGCGTGGTAACCAAATCCGGCAACAGTTACAGTTTTGGAGAAAATAAACTTGGCGTAGGCCGCGAAAATGCCAAGCAGTTCCTTAGGGAAAATCCCAAGCTGATCGCCGAAATAAAAAAGCAGGTTTGGGAAAAAGTTAAATCCGAACCGAGCTAAACAAATCTATAATTAATTACCTCCAGCTAGCCGTTGAGTCTGACTCGACGGCTTTTTGATATCCGCAATAATTAGTGCCCATCCGCGCTAATAAAAAATACCCGGAAACTTATTATAAGTCCCGGGTAAAAATTATTCGTTAGTGGAGTAGACTCTGAATCATGCCGGTAAAATCACCGGTAAAACCGATGGTGCCGCCGCAACCCCGATACGGCGCCAGATAAAACTGGCCATGTTCACTGGAAGCAGATGCGCCAAAACCGCCTGGCGTTATCCCAATGCTGGTATGGCCATATTGGAACATCTTCTGTCCCAGCATCGCCCGATTGACCTTTTTCAAGGCATACCAAACGATATTAACGGAACTGGCGTCAAAGACATGGATATTATTCCAGCCGCCGCCGTTCTCCTTGCCTCCAAGAAAAGGCACGTCCGTAGACGTGAAGATGGCGTTTTGCGCCTCGTTGGCGAGTATAAAGCACTCGCCGACGATCAGACCGATTTCATCGGAAGCGCAACCCTCTGCTAAACTCTGCCCAAAAGGGCCTAAAATCCAAGAAATTTCCTGGTTATAGGATACGCCAAAATTTTCAGGCGACTCATCGGTCAGCCAATCAGTACCGTGGGGAAACCATTCGCCGTCGGCAAACTTATGGTAGGTTGCAGCAACGCCAACAATGGTTCCGTCGTACAGAACCACCCGGATCAGCCGTCCCCAAAAGATTTGTTTGTCAGCATAAAAGATGCCCTTAGGCTTTCTAACCGACTCAATCTTCGGTAAAGTATCCTGCGGAACGATAAACTTAACGACTCTGGCTATCACCACCTCGTCGAATTTCTTGACGAGATTTTTAGCCGGCTTGGCTATGGGGTCGAGAAGTTGCAGGCTATAGATGGCGCCGATTAAATCAGCTACCAAATCGCGATAACTAAAGCCATCGCCGCCGATGTAGCCATATGTTTCCCAAGACCACAAATAATCCTTATACTCCCAAACCGCGCCCAGGAATAAAGTTTCCAGCGCGGCCAGATACTTATTGCCGCCGGTTAAAAGATGGACTCCGCGCAGCTTGACTGACAAAACATAACAGCCAAGCATATGCGACAGCTTGTCTGAAGTAAACCATGAGTCGTTGGCATAAAAGCCATTTGACTCCAGCCACGGTTTATCGGCGTTGCTTGGTTCGCCGATATTGCCGGCGATTAAACTAATCCCCTCGATTGAGGGAATATCCGCCGAACGAAGTCCATTCGGTAACTC
>CAZSGB010000024.1:0-9350 GCA_964606355.1 uncultured Gammaproteobacteria bacterium
AAATATTAAATGATTCTGGAATAGCTAATTTTCTAATTGGTTCATCTTTAATAATCGATTCATAGGCTTTAGAACGACCGGCTACATCATCAGATTTAATAGTTAAGATCTCTTGTAAAGTATGAGCAGCTCCATAAGCTTCTAAGGCCCAAACTTCCATTTCTCCAAATCTTTGACCACCACCTTGAGCTTTACCGCCAAGAGGTTGTTGAGTAACTAGTGAGTATGGACCAATAGAACGTTGATGTATTTTATCTTCAACTAAATGATTCAATTTGAGCATGTAAATAACGCCCACCGTAGTTTTCTTGTTAAAAGGTTCACCCGTTCGACCGTCATATAATTGAGCTTTACCATCAGGAGAGTGTCCGGCTTTTTTTAATTCCTCACGAATAGCGGTAACCGGTACACCATCAAGCGCAGGGGTAGCTACTTTATAACCTAAAGTACGAGCAGCAATACCTAAGTGGGTTTCTAGTAATTGTCCTAAGTTCATACGAGAAATAACACCAAGTGGATTTAAAATAATATCTACGGGCGTACCATCTTGTAAAAATGGCATATTTTCAACTGGCACAATTCTAGAAATAACACCTTTGTTACCATGACGACCAGCTAATTTATCACCAGGTTGAACTTTTCTAAGTTGAGCCACGGTGACTTGAATAGATTTAATAACTCCAGATTGTAATTTATCACCTTGTTTTCTTGAAAATATTTTAACATCAATTACTTTACCACGTTCACCATGTTCTAAGTAAAGAGAACTATCTCTAACGTCCTTAGCTTTTTCTCCAAAAATAGCACGGAGTAACTTTTCTTCAGCTGATAATTCAGTTTCACCTTTAGGGGTGATCTTGCCAACTAAAATATCACCAGAAGTAACATGGGCTCCGATTCTGACAATACCTTCTTTATCTAAATCTTTTAATTTTTCTTCACCAACATTAGGAATGTCACGAGTTACAACTTCCGGTCCAAGTTTAGTATCTCGAATATCGATTGAGTAATCCTCAATATGAATAGAAGAGTAACGATCTTCTTGAACAACACGTTCAGAAATCAATATAGCATCTTCATAATTACCACCTTCCCAAGTCATAAAGGCAACAGTTAAGTTTTGACCTAGTGCTAGCTCACCATTATCAGTTGCAGCGCCATCAGCAATAACATCACCCTTCTTAATCTTTTCACCTTTATTTACTAAAGGTCGTTGATTCATACAAGTAGAAGCATTAGAACGAACAAATTTACCTAAAGCGTATTCATGTTCTTTATCTTTACTTTTAATAACAATTTTATCACTTTGAACAGCTATAACTTCACCATCTTCGCGAGCAACAATAACTTGCCCAGAATCTTTAGCGGCACGATATTCAATACCTGTACCAATAATTGGCGCATCTGGTTTAATAACGGAGACAGCTTGACGTTGCATGTTAGTACCCATCAAAGCTCTAACCGCATCATCGTGTTCTAAGAAAGGAATAAGTGAGGTAGCAATAGAAATAATTTGATTAGGAGCTACATCCATGAAATCGATTCTGTTAACACTATCAAAAGAAGGCGTACCGTGAATTCTCATTTCAGCAAAGTCTTTTTTAAAGTAACCATTTTCATCAATTAGGGTTGTAGCGGCTGTTGTTACCGATTGTTCTTCAGTAAAAGCATTCAAATAGAGTATTTCCTTAGTTACTATTGGTTTAATGGCTACTTTGGTAATATTTGAGTGTTTAACTAACTTTTGAGCTAATTTAGTATCAATAATTTCTCCTTTTTTAATCACTACCTCTTTAGTATCTAGATCAATAATATCTTTTCTAACTATTTTATCCGTAGTAACTTTTGGATCATTAGGAATATCGTGTAAAACTTTTTTAAAAGGTGTTTCAATGAAACCATATTCATTAACTCTAGCGTAACAAGCTAAATGACCAACTAAACCAATGTTTGGACCTTCGGGTGTAGCGATAGGGCAGATACGTCCGTAGTGAGTTCTATGAACATCACGAACTTCAAAACCAGCTCTTTCTCTGGATAATCCACCAGGACCCATAGCAGATAATCTACGTTTGTGTTCAAGTTCAGCTAGGGGATTAGTTTGATCCATGAATTGAGATAATTGAGAACTCATAAAGAATTCTTTAATCGTACCAATAACTGGGCGGGCGTTGATTAATTGATTAGGAGTTAGAGCATTAATATCCATGGTACTCATTCTATCTTTAACAATTCTTTCTAAACGAGCCAGTCCAACTCTAAATTTATTCTGAACTAATTCACCAATAGCTCTAACTCTACGATTACCTAAGTGGTCAATATCATCAGCTTCTTCTTGAGTAATATTTAAACGAATAACTTCTTTTAAAACTTTGACAATATCTTCTTTTCTTAAAACTCTAGTCTCTTTATTTATTTCTATATTTTCATTAAATTTTTTATTTAATTTGTATCTACCAACTACTCCAAAATCATATCGATCAAAGTTAAAGAACATAGCGTAGATTAAGGATTTAGCATTATCCGAAGTAGCTAAATCACCGGGTCTTATTCTTTTATATATCTCAATTAAACCTTCATCAATATTATGGGCTACGTCTTTGGTAAGAGTATTTTGGATAAAGCTATACTCTGGGGAATTATCTACATCTTTAAAGAGTTCGAGTATTTCTTCACTACTAGAATAACCAAAAGCTCGAAGTAAAGAAGTAGCAGCTACTTTTCTTTTACGATCAATTTTAACATAGATAATATGATTAGCATCAGTTTCGAATTCAAGCCAAGCTCCACGATTAGGAATTATTTTAGCACCATATAATCTTTTACCACGGTAGTTCTCAGAACTAAAAAAGACTCCCGCGGATCTAATTAATTGGGAGACTACAACTCTTTCTACGCCATTAATAATGAAAGTACCCCTGTTAGTCATTAATGGGAAATCACCTAAGTAAATTTCTTGTTCTTTAGCTTCACCAGTTTTTTTATTTAATAACTTAACTTTAACACGTAATGGAGCATCATAGGTAATATTCTTAGCTTTAGCTGTGACTTCATCAAATTTAGGTTCGTCTAAATAATGATCAGTGAAGTAAAGTTCTAAGTCACGACCAATGAAATCTCTAATTGGGGAGATCTCTTCTAAAAGTTCTTTTAACCCATTTTCTAAAAACCAATCATATGAGTTTTTTTGGATTTCAATTAAATCAGGAAGAGGTTGTGAAATCTTAGTAACAGTAAAATATTTTCTCTCAGGTGCTTGAGGCATAATTTATTAAAATTATTGAATTTAAGCATACAAAAATGTCACCCCAGGACTAGAGGGGGGTGACAAAAAGAGGGATTTTTACACAGATTGGCGCAAAAACATAACAGGATAATACATCATTTTCTAAATTTTGTCAAGGATCTAAGTAAGTAATATAGATTTTTAGCTAATCTTAGGCAAAAACATTATTTTTATCCACACTAATTAATATAGATGAATTAAAGATAAAAAGTCAAGGAATAAAAAAATTAAGCTAAATTTAGCCTAAAATTTAAGGTTTATACACTTAGTTATCCACAGTTAAGTATTAATTCTCTAAAATAATATCATTAATTGACGTAAATTCTCTTCTAATTCTTTAATTGTTCTTATTAGAAAAGTCATTTAAATTAATTTCTTTATTTATAATCTTTTATTAAATAACCTGCAGTATATTGAAAGTGAGGAAGGTCTTGCGGTTTTGTTCATCTACCACCCCATTCTAAACCTAGGCTTTCGCCAATCTCACCAATAGTATTGAATAGTTTTAAATAATCATTAGAAGACACTTTTTGATTAATATTAGGTTTACAATCAAAAGCTACGCCATGGTTGTGAAAGGAATAGCCACCTTTGGCATTGGTAACTATTCTTCCAGGTTTAGTTCTACCTTGAGCATATAATTCATCTTGTTTTTCTTTTGTCCTAAGGGTGTGTGTTATTATTATTTTTATTCCATTCTCTCCACATTTTTTAATCAATTCTTCTGCCATTTTTTTAACTTTGGGTTTTAATAGTTTTAAATCAGCCATTTTTTATCTAAGTTAGAATGTGTTTATAAATTATTTAGTTTTAAATTTTAGTAACTCTTTAATAATCTGTCGGTCATCCCAAGGAATTTTTTTACCATGTTCAATGCATATAGCTTGTTCACTGCCCTTACCAGTTATTAAAACTAAATCATTTTCTTTTGCCAAACTCAAAGCTTTGGTTACGGCTTCTTTTCTATCTAATATTTTGAATAAATCTTGATCTAGAGTTTTACCATTATTAAGTGCACCCGTTGCCACCTGATCGATAATTTCTAAGGGATCGTCGTCATAGGGATCTTCGTTAGTTATAATAACATAATCAGCATTAAGAGCAGCTATCTTACCCAGGACTGGTCTTCTGGCTAAATCTCTACCACCGCCACAAGAACCAAGGACATGGATTATTTTATTAAAATCAAATAATTTAATTGTTTCATATAATTTATTCATTGATTCTATTTCCGGGGCATAATCAACCATGACTTTAAAATTTTGTCCTTGATTTATGAATTCAAAACGTCCTGGTACGCCTTGATATTTAAGTAGAGCTTCACGAATTTTTTGATCATCAACTTTTAATATTTTACACACTGAAATAGCTGCTAAAGAGTTATAGATATTAACGCTACCAAGTAAATTAGTTTTAAAGGTTTCATCTTCAATTTTAAAAATAGTACCATTAGAAGTTAGTTCAATATTTTTAGCCCTAAACTCAGAATCATTTTTAATGGAATAAGTTATTTTACGATCCGCTTTAAATGAGAGAAAGTAATCAGCATTTAAGTCATCATCATTCACAATAACTGTTTTATCAATTAATTTAGTTCTTTTATTGGTTAAGTGCTTAAATAATCTACCCTTAGTTTGTTTATATAATTCATATGAACCGTGAGATTCAATATGTTCAGGTGTTAAATTAGTAAAGACAATCATGTCATAATTAATACCTAAGTGTCGGTACTGTTTAATACCTTCTGATGATGTTTCTATTATTACATATTTACATTTTTCTTTAACACATTTTTTCAAAAAACTTTGGGTTTGAAATCTACCTAGCATAGTCATCTTTTTGTCATTTAACCAACTATTTTTACCAATACTAAAGTTAGTTGTTGAAGTCCAACCAGTTTTTTGCTCAGCATAATTTAGTATTTCACCAATTAAGTTAACGACCGTAGATTTACCATTAGTACCAGTAACCCCGATAACTATTAATTTAGCAGAAGGATCTAGGTAAATAATCATAGCTAAATAAGCTAGTATTTTGTGATACCAGCTTATGATTAAAGGAGGAATTAATTTTTTTAATATATTTTTAAACATTTACTTTCTTCTCTTTTGAATTTCTAAGACTATTTTTTTTATTTCATTAATCTCTAGTTCACTATTTTTATCTGCTTGATAATCAGCTTCATCACGTAGTTCATCTTTTAAGGCTTGTCTATTTTGTGCCATGAGTAAGATATTCATTAAGACAATAGCTTCAAAAGAAACCACTAAGGTTAAATAATTAAAATTAAGTTTAAAGAAAAACCACAGTATTAAGCCTAAAAGATGTAGAAATAAGAAGCTCCAAGAACCTGTCCAAGCAGCTATTAGATCAGCCATTCTTTCTGATTTAGTAAGATTAGCTCTTCTAAATTTTTCTAATCTTCTATGGTAATCATAATGTGTCATATATGGTTATATTATAATAAAAGTGAAGCGATAGCAAAATACATAGAAACGCCTAATAAGTCTTGAATAATCGTGGCAATTGGACCACTAGCATTAGCAGGATCTAATTTAAAACGACTAAAGATATAAGGTACTATTAAACCAGTAAAGAGAGAAATTAAAATTGCTGAAAACAAGGCAGCTACCAGAACTTCAGTGATAGCAAAATTATTGTAAAATATTAAAGCAAATAAAGTAATGATGAGACTAATGGATAATGCAATAGATAAGATAATGATTAATTGTTTGAAAAAATATTGACTAAATTTTAGTTTGGGATTAAGTGCCATGTCTCGAATAAAGAAAGCTTGAGTTTGAGCTAGAGTAGCACCTCCCATATATACAATAAGAGGGATAAAAGAAGCTAAGATTAAATTCTTTTCTAGAGTTTCTTCAAACATACTAATTATTTGAGCCGTTAAAATGCCACCAAGTAGGCCAAGTAATAACCAAGGTAATCGATGTTTTAATAAAACAGGAATTGATAAACTCATCGTATCATCTATTTTAGATTTAAAATTAGCAACACCGGCTAAACTTAATAAATCTTGACGAGCTTCGTCATAAGCAATTTCTAAAATTTTATCACTTGGTACAATACCTAAAAAAGTACCTTCCTTATCAATAATTGGTACTGCTTTAATATTTTTTTTAAAAGCTAGATAAGCAACCTTCTCTTGATCAGTGTAAGGGTGAGCAATAACTAAATTCTTGATCATGACTTCGGAAACTAGCTTACTTTTGGGTTGACGTAGGATATCCTTAATGGAAATAACCCCAGCTAATTTTTTATTCTTATAAACTACATAAATATAGTTAATGGTTTCAAATTTTTTAATATCTACCATTAACATTTCTTCTATCTTTTCAATAGTGTCTTCAGGTGAAACAATAGGGACATTGGAAATCATTAGACGTCCGGCAGTATCTGGTGGGTAATTATTATTATTCATAAACAGTTAATTATTATTTAAAAAGTTTTCTATTTTAGGAATATCACTTGGTTTACCTAAGTCTAGCCAAAAATCTTGGATCTTTTTAATTTTCACTTTCTTTTCTTGAGCCAACATAGTTATTATATCAGTAAATTCATATTCTCCGCGAGGGGATTTTTCTAAAAGAGGTAGCTTAGTAAAAACCTCAGGTGTTAATTTAAAGAGTCCTGTATTAATTAAGTTGCCAACATATTGATCAGGCTTCTCCTTAATATTATCTAAATAGTCTTGACCGTTTCTAATTAAAACACCATATAACTCTGGATTAGGAACCTCAATTCCAGCGATATAATTAAAGTTATCATCAATCATTATTCTTTTCATATCAGCTACGGAATAAAGATTATCACCGAAAACAGAAATAAAGTTCTCATTAATTAAATCTTTAACGCATTCAATGGGACAAGCTGTACCATATTTATCACCTAATTTATCAAATTGATTAATAACAGTTATCTTGAATTCTTCTTTGTATTCATCTAAAAATTTTTCGATTATTTCTTTTTGATAACCAATTATCATATAGATGTCAGTAAGTCCTGCCATTTTTAAGTTTTTCATTAAGTGATATAAAAAAGGCTTACCATTTATTTCAATTAAATGCTTTGGCTTGTTTTGACTCAAATGTAACATACGAGTTCCACGTCCAGCTGCGGCCACGACTACTTTGTTAATCATATTATCTTATTTAAAACTCTAAAAATTAAATATATTAAATACCAAATTTTAGAATAAATAAAGTCATAGGTACCTGGATAATTAATAATAGTACCACCAAAACCTTTTTTAAAACGAGTGAAACCATACCAAGAATGATTTTCTTTTTTACTCATGGTAATACCATGTAAATCGTAATATTTAAAACCTTGTTCTTTAGCTAGTTTCATTATTTTCCAATGTAAGGAATAGGGAGCCATTAAATTTCTAAATTCATAATTTGAAGCACCATGTAAATAGGTGAGAGTATCACCGATAAAGCCACAAATAGCTACAGCGATTGGCACAGCTTGTCCAGAAGCCACGAAGATTTTAATAATTTCAACTTGTTTAACCATTTCTAAGTAATACTCTTTTTTATGTAAGTTGAAATTGTCACGTTTAGCGGTACGATCAAAGATTGGCCAAAGACTTTCAAAATTATCATTATCAAACTCTTCTATTTTAATATTATGTTTTTCTGCTACTTTAATATTATATCTAGTTTTTTGATGAAAGTTTTTTAATAATTCTTCTTGACTTAACTTTAAATCTATAATTAAAGTATCAGCTGGTTGAATACTTTTAGATTTTTTAGCTTTAATACCTGTAAAATTAAAAGTCGGTTCAAATCTAAAAAAGATTTCTTCTTGCTTATCCGTGGCAATAGTAATATCTCTAGCCTTACTAAGTATCAGTTCAAGTATTTTATTCTTGTCTTTTACTTGGCTATCAACCATTGGTCCACGTGGACAATATAGGTAACTTAAATTAAGTTTTAACTTGTGTTCAATGATTTGAGCCGAAGCAATTATTTCATCGTTATTAAAAACACCAAAGCGCCATACTTGGTGTCCGGCTTTTTTTTGAAATTCACCCCAACTCCATGATTGTAATAGCTGAGCTTGAGAAGTTTTACTTAAAAAGCTATCTAATTCATTTTTTTCAATTAATCTTGCTTCCATTTATTTACCTAAAATTTTTAAAGTGGCTTTAATCTTTTCAGAAGTATCTTTAATTTTTTTATCAATTTCTTTAACAGCAAACATTACTTCTTTTCTTGAATAACCAAGTCCAATTAAAGCTTCAATAACTTCTACGTCTCCAGGCACAGTACTTAGATCTTTACCTGTTAAATACTTACCCATTTTCCCTATCTTACTCTTTAGTTCAATAACCAGTCTTTCAGCAGTTTTAGTTCCAATACCAGAAACTGATTTTAAGAGCTCAGGATCTTCGCTTAAGATAGCTTGGGTAATATCTTCCACAGTCGCAGCAGCTAAGACATTTAAACCACTTTTAGGACCTACGCCTGATATGGAAATAACTAATTTAAAGAGTTCTAGCTCAGGTAAGGTTAAAAAGCCATATAACTCATTAAGATCTTCTTTGACTTGATGATGGGTGTATATTTTAATTTCATCGCCCTCCTTTAAGGAAAGAAGCGTATTTTCATTACAAAATACCTGATAACCAAGATCATTAACTTCAAGTATCAAATAGTTACTTTTAATATGTAATATTTTACCTTTTAAGTAAGCAATCATATATTATTGTTTTTAGCACGATTAATCATAAAGTCAATGTTTTCATTACTGTGCTTATTAATTATTTTAATATTTGGATTATTTTTTTGCCAGATTCTATATATTTCATCAGCAAAAGCTTGACCAATAGTTTTAATGTTTTTATAATCTAAAGTTATTGTTTTAAATTTGTTTAAACCACTTACTATTCTTCTGGCTTGAGAACGTGAAATGTATTTATTATCCATTTCATATAATTTTACCACAACATGAGTTTTTGAAAATGAGAAGCTATCATCAGTATATTTTTTAAATATTTTTTCTAAATTATTTTTTGAATTTAGAATTAAAGTAAAAGTAA
>CAZSGB010000025.1:0-9137 GCA_964606355.1 uncultured Gammaproteobacteria bacterium
CTTTCCCTTTCAAGGTACCCTGCGGCAAGCCACAGGGAAATCGGGTGTATTATAAGAAACAATATAATAAATAAGATGAGTACTATATATCCTTGTATTACTACCTTAACTAAGGGTAATTGGTTAAAACAAATTAATGAGCTAAAAAAATATAACTTAACTGAAGTTGGAGTTTTTTTAACAGGTATTGAATATGAAGAAAGACAAAAATTGTATCAAGCTTTAAAGGAGTCAATTGTTAAATATGTACCCCATGTACATGCTAGGCATGATATGGATATAAAAGAAATAGAATTTTTTATAAACAATTATCAGACTAAACAGTTTAATGTTCATGGTAATAATTATTTAGATTTAAAAAATAATAAATATTTTAATAAATATTTCCTTATTGAAACTACGGAAGGATTTAGTATTGAGAATTTTAAAAAGTTTCCAGAGTACTGTATAGATTTAGCACATGTTTTTTGTAAATCGCCTGCTTTCTCTGGAATGAATTTTAAAAAGGAGATTAATAGTATATTATTAAGTGGTAAAAGACCAGCCGCTAACCATATAAGTGGTTTAAATGAAAAAAAATTCAGTAAACATTATATAAAGGATTTGAACATGTTAGATTATTTAAAAAAGATACCTAAACAATATTTTGCTGAAGTTAAAGTATTAGAAGTGGAAAATTTAATAAAAGAACAAATAGAATTCATTAAATATATTAAGACAATAATATGAGATTACTAATTTTTGGCGCAGGGGGAATGCTGGGACATGATTTAGTTAATGTTTTTAGTGATCAAGATATCTTTGTTGCTGATTTGCCTGAATGGGATATTACAGCTGGTTATGAAACATTAAAAAAGAAAATTGAAGATATTAAACCAGAAGTTATAATTAATGCAGCAGCTTTTACTGATGTTGAAGGTGCAGAAGAGAATAAAGAATTATGTTTTAAAGTCAATGCTGAAGCTGTTACTACGCTTAGTAAAATATGTAAAGATTTAGATATATTATTAATTCAGATCAGTACGGAATATATATTTGATGGGAATAATGAGAAAGGATACAATGAAGAAGATAAAACAGGTGCTTTAGATGTCTATGGTTTAAGTAAAGAACAGGGTGAAAAGAATTTGATAAATAATTGTGATAAATATTACTTAGTTAGATCATCTTGGTTATTTGGTAAAGCTCTACAAAAAGGTAAACCTCGGGGAATGAATTTTGTAGATAAAATGAAAGAGCTAAGTAAGAGTGAAAAAGAAATTAAAGTAGTTAATGATCAATATGGTAAACCTACCTTTACAAAAGATTTAGCCCATGGTATTAAGAAGTTAATTGAAAGTAAAAAAGAATATGGTATTTATCATATTGTTAATGAAAACATTGCTAGTTGGTATGATTTAGCTAAAGAAACTTTCAAATTAATTGGTTTAGAAGTAGATTTAAAAGGTATATCATATAAAGAGTATGATTCTAAAGTAAAAAGACCTACATATTCAATTTTAAATAATAATAAATTAGATAAGCTTAGAACTTGGCAAGAAGCTTTAAGTGAATATATTAAACTATAGTTTATGAGAGGTATTATCTTATCAGGTGGACATGCTACAAGGTTAAGGCCTTGTACTAAAGTAACTAGTAAACAATTATTACCTGTTTATAATAGACCCATGATCTATTATCCTTTGAATACTTTAATAAAAGCTGGTATTAAGGAAATATTAATTATTGTGGCTCCAGAACAAGCTGGTGACTACTTAAATTTATTAGGTTCTGGTAAAGAGTTTGGTGTTAAATTTACTTACGAAATACAAGATGAACCTAAAGGCTTAGCTCAAGCTTTTTTACTTGCCGAAAACTTTATTGATAAAGAAGATGTAGTTATGATTTTAGGTGATAATATCTTTGAAGATGATTTAAGTTCTGAAATAAATAATTTTAAAAAAGGTGGTAAAATATTTACAAAAGAAGTATCTGATCCAGAAAGATTTGGGATTGTCGAATTTGATCAGAATAACAAAGTAATATCCATTGAAGAAAAACCTACTAAACCAAAAAGTAATTACTGTGTTACTGGATTATATATTTATGATAATCGAGTAGTTGAAATAGCTAAAAATTTAAAACCATCTAGTAGGGGAGAATTAGAAATTACTGATATAAATAGTGAATATTTGAAACTTAATGAATTAGAAGTAGCTATGGTTAAAGGTGAATGGATAGATGCTGGTACTTTTGACAGCTTACTTAAAGCTCAAAATTTAGCTAAAAAACGATTACAAGAAAAATTAGTAATATAAAAAACATTGATAATGGTTTTATCGTTGTTTTTTTTATTCAATATTAATGTCTAAATTATTAAAATTAATTTGATTTATTTGTTAAATAAAAAAGTACTTATAAAAAGTACTTAATTTAATACCATTCTACCTTTAATTTTTACTGGTTCAGGTTCAGGCTTAGATATAAGCTTACCATTAATTACATCATTAAAAAATTGATTGGTTTTAAGTGAATCAGCTTCTTTACCTCCGAATGTTAAAAGATGAATTAAGACTGATTTTCGAAGTTGATTAATAGGTATTCTTTTAAACAAAATTACCTCCTGACTATTTTTTATTGGATTTCAATTTTGAAAAAACCTTTTTGATTATTATGTTCAGTTAATAAGTATAACTTATCACCTTTTTTATCAATAAACAAGTTATCATTAGTTAAATTTAATAAATCAAAAATATTTCTTCTATCTCGACTATCCAGCTCATATATTTTTAAAGTGTTATCAATTATACCGAAAACGTTTACTAAGCCAGGGTGCCAAAAAGCATTGGTTAGATTATTAACTGTTCGTTCTAATAAAATAGCGTGATTGTGTTCAGGAAAATATGTCCAGATTTCTGAATTATTATAATAGACTAAGTAATCATTATGCCAATCAAGATTATTGACATTTTTTATATAGTTTTTAAAAGGTTGTTCATTATTATCTGGTTCTAGAAGATATAATATGTTTTCATCTAAATCAAGTAAAGCTATTAAATTTTTGTCTGAAGGTATAAATTTATAATTCTTAGAATTAGGTAATACTAATAATTCTGTTGATTCATTATTTAAGTATGTTTTTAAAATATATTTATTATTTATAGAAGTAATATATAATAATTTAGTTTTCCATGATTCAAAGGCTAAAATAAATTCTTTAGAAATTTGAGTTACTTTATTTTCTAATAAATCTATCTTATATAATCTATTATTATTTAAGCCATAATATATATTATCATTAAAATAATCTGGTTTTAATTCATCGAAGTAATAACCAGTTAATTCAAATAATGAAATAACGTTATTAGTCTCACTATTAATTATTAGATAATCATAATTATTTTTAATAATTAATTTTTGATTTGTTTGGGTCCATTTTATTAATTCAAGTTTATTACCTGTAAATATTTCTTTACTTTTATTTTCTGAAATTTTATATATTTCTAACTTTTCATTTAAATTATCTTTTTTTATTAAAGCTACTTTTTCATAATTAAGTGAGGCTAATATATTAATGTATTCACCTTCTAATAAATTAATATATTCTAAATTATTTTTAAATAAAGTAACTTCTTCAGCAAAAGTAGTTTCTTGAGGTCTAACTTCTAAGTTTTTCTGCCAAGTATGGTAACCTTCTTTTTCTATACGAACATCATAGGTGTTACTAATTAAGTTAACAATTTGGGTCGGTGTCTTATTAGCTTGTAATTTATTATTTAAAAATATATTAGCACTTTTAGGGTATGATTTAATAAAAAGCACTCCTATCTTTTCAAGACTACCTTTTACAAAATCATAACGATAACCTAATGAGTAGAGAATTAGAAGAGGAGCTATCAAAAAAAATAAAAATATAAAAAATGAGTATAAAATTCTTCTTTTATTAAGATTCATAGGGACTTGAATTTTTACTTAATAACTATTACAATTAGTATAAATTTACTAACATCATACTATGTCTTTATTTAAAATTCAAGGTAATTCTAAGTTAAAAGGTACAATTACTACTAATACCTCTAAAAATGCAGCTATTGCCTTAATTTGCGCTTCTTTGCTTAATAAGGGAACTACGACTTTTTTTGGTATTCCTCGAATTCAAGAAGTAGAAAGAATTATTGAAGTTTTAACTAGTTTAGGTGTTAAATTTGAATGGTTAAAAAAACATGATTTAAAGATTATACCCCCTACTAAAATTGATATTAAAAAAATTGATAAGCAAGCCGCTATGAGAACACGAGTTATTATTTTGTTAGCAGGTGTCTTAAGTCATGATTTAAAAGAATTCTTTTTACCTAAAGCAGGTGGTTGTCGTTTAGGTAAGAGAACTGTTAATCCACATTTTTTTGCTTTAGAAGAATTTGATATTATAATGAGTGAAAAAAGTAATGGTATTATGGTAAAGCATAATAATTTAAAAGCTGCTTCTAATTTAGTATTGTATGAATCAGGGGATACGGTAACTGAGAACGCGCTTCTAGCCGCTTCACGGATAAAGGGTAAGACAGTTATTAAATTTGCTTCAGCAAATTATCAAGTTCAAGATTTATGTTATTTTTTACAAGAGCTTGGTGTCAAGATAAAAGGTATTGGTACAACTACTTTGGAGATAAAAGGTAAGAAGAAAATCAAAAAAAATGTTAAATACTATTTAACTGAAGATCCAATTGAATCAATGTTTTTTATTGCCTTAGCGGCAACTACTAAGTCTTCATTCATTATTAAAAGATGTCCTATTGATTTTTTAGATTTAGAACTTCTTAAATTAAAAAAAATGGGTTTTAAGTTTAAGATACTTAAAAAGTATAAAGCTAAGAATAAAGAAGGGAATTTAGTTGATCTCAAAACGTTTTCTTCAGAACTAATAGCTTTACCGGATAAAATATATGGACGTCCTTATCCGGGTTTAAATATTGATAACCTACCTTTCTTTGTACCAATTGCCACTCAAGCTAAAGGTAAGACTTTTATCCATGATTGGGCTTATGAAAATAGATCAATTTATTTTACTGAATTTAATAAATTAGGAGCTTCGGTTTCCTTAACTGATCAGCACAGATTATATGTTGAAGGGCCAACTAAATTAAAAGCGGCTGAAATAATGTGTCCTTTAGCCTTAAGACCAGGAGCCATATTAATAGTTGGTATGTTAGCAGCAGAAGGTGTCTCAATTTTAAGAGACGTTTATCCCGTAGAAAGGGGTTATGAGGATTTACATAATCGCTTACTTAAATTAGGGGCTAAAATTACTAAAGAAGAATAACTTTGACCAAATCTAATATTTTTGTTAAAATATTGTTATTAAAATAAAAAATGCATGGAAAATTATAATAATTTATCTAATAGCTATATTTCCAAGAACAAGAAAATAATAATCGGTGTTAGTCTTTTGATCTCTACGATCATTGTTTTTTTTATGGGTTTAGTTATTGGCTTAAATAAGCAAATAGATTTAAAAAATGAAGGAATATTTAGTAATGAGGGTGGTAAAGTCTTAAATACTGATGCTTTACCCGAATATTTAACTAAAGACGTTAATTTTAAGCTATTTTGGAAGGTCTGGGATATAATTAGAAATAAATACATAGATCGAGATCAAATTACTGATGCTCAGCTATTTTATGGCTCCATGAGAGGTGTAGTAGCTGCTTTAGATGATCCTTACTCAGTTTTCTTAGATCCAGTGATTGCTGAAGAATTTACTGAAGAATTATCTGGTAAATTTGAAGGTATTGGCGCTGAAATTGGTATGAAGCAAGAACGTTTAATAATTATTTCACCTTTGCTTGATTCACCTGCAGAAAAAGCTGGTCTTAAAGCTGGTGATAAGGTTATGGCTATTGATGAGGTTGATACCACTGGTATTTCACTTGATGAATCTGTTAAACAGATTAGAGGAGAAAAAGGTAGTGAAGTAGTTTTAACTATAGCTCGTGAAGGCGCTGATTCATTTTTAAATATGAAGATAATTCGCGATACTATTGATATTAAGAGTGTTACTTTTGAGATGAAAGATGATGTTGCTTTTATTAAATTAACTCATTTTAATCAAGATAGTGCTCAAGAATTTGGTGATATTGTAAATGAATTATTAATTAAAGTTCCTAAGGGTATTGTTTTAGATATGAGAAATAATGCTGGTGGGTATTTAGATGTAGCAGTAGAAATTGGTGGTTATTGGATTAAAGAAGGAGAAGTGGTGGTTAAAGAGAGTTTTGGCGATGTTGATTTAGATCGAAATTACGTTTCTAGTGGTAATGAAATTTTAAAATCGTTTAAAACCGTAGTTTTAGTAAATGGTGGTAGTGCTTCAGCCTCAGAAATTGTTGCTGGCGCTTTACAAGATTTGAATTTAGCCACAGTAATTGGTGAGGTTACTTTTGGTAAGGGTTCAGTTCAAGAGCTTGAACAATTAAGTGATGGTTCTTCGATTAAAATAACCGTAGCTCGTTGGTTAACACCATATGGTAGGTCAATTGATAAAGAAGGCATTACTCCTAATGAAATAGTTGAATTAACGGAAACAGATTATGAGAATGATGTTGATCCTCAATTAAATAGAGCTTTAGAAATAATAAATAATGATTAGTAAATTATGAGAGTAATCTTATTACAAGATATTAAATCATTAGGAAAGAGGAATGAAGTTAAAGAAGTAAGTAATGGCTATGCTAGTAATTTTTTAATACCTCAAGGTTTGGTAGAAATTGCTAGCGATAGAAAAGTAAAAGAGATTGAAAATACAAATATTAAAAATGAAATAAAAGAAAAAAAAATAATAGAAGTTAAAGAAGAAATCATTAAAAAAATAAATAATTTAAGTTTAACCTTTAAGGAAAAAGTTTCTGAGGCTGGTCATTTATTCGCAGCTATAGGTTCAGATAAAATTATAGCTGAATTAAATAAACAGGGTGTAAAATTAGATAAAACTCATTTAATAATTGGTAAACCTTTAAAAGAAATAGGTGAACATCAAGTTAAAATTAAATTTAATAATAAGGAAGCTTCATTAAAAATAATTATTGAAGCTCTTAAATAATATGGTAGAAGAAAAAACAAAATATATATTTGTCTCAGGTGGTGTACTTTCGGGGCTTGGTAAAGGTGTGGTGGCTTCTTCAATTGGTACTCTATTACAGAATAGAGGCTACAAAATTGGGGTAATTAAATGTGAAAACTATATTAACGTAGATTCTGGTACCATAAATCCTATTGAACATGGTGACCCCTTTTTATGTGAAGATGGCTTAGAAGCAGATATGGATCTTGGTACTTATGAAAGATTCTTAAATCAAGAAATGGGTCAAAAGAACTTTACGACTATGGGACAGATATATAAGACAGTAATTGATCGTGAAAGATCTTTTGGATATAAAGGTGAAGACGTTGAAGCTATACCACATGTTAGTGATGAAATTATTACACGTATTAAAAGAGCTGGGGAAGGTAATGAAATAATAATTATTGAACTAGGTGGGACTGCCGGTGAATATCAAAACATGCTTTACTATGAAGCTTGTCGTATTATGAAAGCTAAAATGCCAGGTAGGGTATTAAATATACATGTTAGCTATGTACCAATTCCTAAACATCTTGGTGAACCTAAAACAATGCCGACGCAACTTTCTATTAGAACTGTTATGGGTATGGGTATTTTACCTGAATTCTTAGTACTACGTTCTGAAGCTTTAATAGATAAAAGAAGAAGATATTTACTAGGACTCAAAACTAGTGTTATTGGAGATAATGTTATTTTAGCTCAAGATTTAGAGACTATTTATGAATTACCCCTCATATTTGCTAAACAAGAGTTTGATAGAAAAATACTTAAATTTTTTAACTTACATCTAAAGAAGGCTAAACTGGGTGACTGGAATAAAATGGTTAAGAATATTAAATCAAAAAAGAAGAAGAAAATTGAAATTGTTATCGCTGGTAAATATATTAGGACTGGAGATTATGAATTACTGGATTCTTATGCTTCTCTAATTGAAGCTATTAAACATGCATGTTGGCATCTAAATTTAGAATTAAATTTAAGATTTGTTAATACTGAAGATATTGAAAGAGAAGGTGTTAAATTAATTAAAAACCCAGATGGTATCATTGTTCCGATTGGTTGGGGTGATAGGGGAGCTGAAGGTAAAATACAAGCTATAAAATACGCTAGAGAACGTAAAATACCTTACCTTGGATTATGTTATGGCATGCAATTGGCTTGTGTTGAGTTTGCTCGTAATGTTGTTGGTTTAAAAAATGCCAATACTATTGAAATTGATCCAAGTACACCTGACCCAATAATTCATGATATTCCTATGGATAGTAGATATCAAGTTATTAAAGGTAGGGGCACCTCAATGAGACTTGGTGCTTTTGATTGTTACTTAAAAGAAAATACTTTGGCAGCTTCTATCTATTTAAAACATAATCGCGCTGAAAAAATATCTGATAGTCAAAAACAAAGAGAAAAGATAACAGCTTCTGGTAATTTAAAGATATCTGAAAGACATAGACATCGTTTTGAATTTAATAATAAGTATCGAGAAATATTAGAAGCAAAGGGAATAATTATTTCTGGAACTTCGCCTGATAATTTCTTTGTTGAAGTCATTGAATTACCTAAATCAATGCATCCTTTCTTTATCGCTACACAAGGACACCCTGAATACAAATCTTATCCTTTAAAACCACATCCAATTTTTATTGAATTTTTAAGAGCAGGGATTAAATAACAAGGGATTAAATAAGATTGACATTTTATTAAACTTAAGTTATTATATTGCTTAAGTTTTCTTATTCGGAGGTCGTCTAATGGTAGGACACCTGGTTTTGGTCCAGGCAATAGGGGTTCGATTCCCTTCCTCCGAGCCAAATCTAAATTATTTTAAAAATATAAATATTAATCAAATAATCATCTTATATGGCTAAAGGAAACAATTCTCAAAGGAAAGAAAAAAAGAAACCTAAGAAAAAAAAGAAATAAAGTATTTCAATATTGTATTTAAGAGATTCACTTTGTGAGTCTTTTATTTTTAATATCCATCATAGTGTTTTAGGCACGGACATTTTGCACCTTTTTTTACGCTTCATTTGGCGTTAAT
>CAZSGB010000026.1:0-8760 GCA_964606355.1 uncultured Gammaproteobacteria bacterium
AACGGTGTAATAATCTAAATAGTATCTAGCTTCCGTGGTAAGTTCTGGTGCTATAACAATGAAACCAGTTTGTAAATCACTTACCACTTTCTCTTGATTAGTAGCAAAATTAAAACTAAGTGTTGTTATAGCTTCAACTATAACCTCTTCAGGTGAAATTAAATCATAATCTTCGATCTTACTAATTAAAGGTAAAGAAAAGGTATATTCATATTTATCTGCTTCTCTTATCTCTTCTAAGTTCTTACCAAAACCACCTTTTTCCGGTGAAAAAACCAAAGTATGTATTTGTAAATCAGCGTCTTCAATATTTATCTTGTCATAGGCAATTACTTGTGAATTAGTATCAACTGTTAAAAAAGCATCCTTAATAACCGCTTTACCCAAATTCTCCAAAGTTATCTTAAAATCAGCATTGCCACCCCAACTTAAATCATTTTTATTCAACATTTCTAAATTTAAATAGAGTTCATAGGTATGTATAAAGAGTTCCCTATCTTCAATATGAATGTACCTTTGTTCTACATTCTCTTCACTAATTAAATCTTGCCAAATTTTTAATTGATAAGAAACTGTTTCTTTTTCTTTGTCATTAAACTTACCTTTTAAGATCAGTTGTCCTGATTGACCAGCTTCAATTTTTTCAAAATCCCAAATTGATTCAGGCGTGGTTGAAGACGTAGCTTCAGTTAATTCAAAATTATCACCTAATAAAAAAGCTAAATGTATATTTTCCATAACTTGAGCTGTAGTATTTGTATAATTAACCTGAAATTCAACTTCTTCACCTTTAATAATATCACTTGGAGCAATTAACTCTACTTCGAATAAGACATCATTTATTTTAATAGCCGTATTTAAATCAGCTTTAAATGTGGAATTAAAGTTAACTGGCATATAATACAAAGTAACATTGAATTCCTTATTATCATTTTTCTTACCCATTAATTGTCCAGTTACTTCTAAAGCATTACTTTCGCCAGGACCTAAACTTGGTAGTTGCCAAACATTCCTTTCATGACTAATTGGTTCATAGGTAGCCTTATTAAAAAAGAAGCCTTCTGGATATTGAATAACTACTTCCATATCTTTTAAGGCTACCTTATCAATGTTCTCATAATTTAAAGTTAAAGTTACTTCTTCACCAGAAGCGACACTTTTAGGTGAATTTAAAGTAACCATAATCGATTCAGAAGAAAAACTCCCTTTATTTGAGAAATATATATTAAAAACAGTAACTAGTAAAATAATTAAAATTAAAAAGAAAAAAGTATAAAAAAGCTTCTTACTCTTTTTGTTAGATACTCTCTTCATCTTAGAGTGACCCCTTTTAAGAGGTTTAATATTCTGAGGTATAGTCATAGTCCTAGGTTTGGACTTAATACTAATCGTCCTACCTTTTTCTCTAAGATCAACAACTTTTTTTTGACCTCGACTTAAATCAAGATTTCTTACCATAGAAACATAGATTAAATGTAATAAAATCGCTTTCCCCTATATAATGTAAATAATACTTAGTAAAATCACTTAGTTCTTCTAAAACTTTAGAAGAACTAGTTAAATTAGTCAAATCGCTTGGTTTAGCTAAACAAACTTCTAATAATTCTTTAGCCTTAGAACTTAAATTATTATTCAAATCAGGGTAATAGCCTAAATAACGTAGAAATTGCCAACTAAACCTAAGAGCCATTAATTTAAGCCTATTTATATCATTTAATTTACCTAAAGCTTCTAAATAGTTAATTAATAGATTATATATATTTAAATCGCAAATTCCAGGTTTAATGAGTTTAATGACAAACTCAGAAGCAAGTAACGAATAAGGCAAAACACTTAGATCATAATCAAATCTTTTAATTAAATCAGTACCAGCGATAGTTTCTAAACCTTGACCTTTAACGATCATAATTCTAGCTAAAGACAAGGGTTCAATGTGGCCAGCTAGCTTACTAGAACTAGAAGCACCCGACTTAACCTTTGCCTCAATCTTACCATGATCTTGGGTATATAAGAGATAAATTCTATCAGCATCTTTTAAAACCCTCTTAGCCAAAACTAAAGATTCTGTCTTATAAGTAGACATACTATTTAATTAAACCAAACCAAACTTTAATCTGATTTATTTCTACTTCTTTATCAATTAAATAATCCCTTCCTTTTTTATTTTCTATTTTATGACAAAGAGTACTTCTTAATAACTCATCATTATATTTATCTACTACTTTACCAATTAATTCATTATCTGATTCATAATCTAATATTATTTGATCATGAATTGTTAATTTAGCTTCTTTTCTAAGCTGATTAATAGCTCTAATTAGTTCACGTAACATACCTTCAGCTTTTAATTCATTAGTTAGCATTGTATCTAATTCTACTTTTAATTCCTCAGCTTTAACAAAGATAACCTCTTTAACATTTACCTCACTCTTTAATATTTCAATGAATTCTTTATCAACTTCACTACCAAATATTTTTAAACTTGCTAATGGTTGTCTAACCTTAATACCTACTTCATCACGTTTAGCAAGTGCAAGTTCAACTATTTTTTTAACCTTTTCCATGACACTTAATATATCCTTATCAACTTTTCCTGTTTTAGGCCAAGTTTCTAAATGAACAGATTCTAACTTACCACTTAACTTTTGATAAAGCTTATCGGCGATAAACGGAGTAAACGGTGCCATTAATTTAGACAGGGTAAATAAGGTATAGCCAAGTGTAGCTATAGCTTTTTCTTTATCTACCAAATCATCACTTTTAAATCTATCTCTACTTCTTCTTAAATACCAAGTAGAAAGATCGTTTATAAAATCAGTAATACTTCTCCCAGCACTAAATATATTATATTTTCCTAAATTATTTGTGATATTCTCAATTAAACTATTTAATTTAGCTAATATCCATTTATCTAAAACATTACTTGCTTTAGGTTCTTCCATTATTACTTCACCTTGTTTGTAAGTTTCAAAAAAACTTAAAACATTAAATAAGATATTGAAATTCTTTTTAACTACATTTTCTACATCTTTAATATCAAAATTCTTTGATTCACCAGGTTGATTAATCGTGTATAAATGAAATCTTAAAGCATCACTTCCCCATTTATTAATCACTTCCCATGGATCAACAATATTACCTACTGATTTAGACATTTTTTTACCCTCTGCATCATTAATATGCCCTAAGCAGATTACATTCTGATAACTAGTACCTCGATCTATTAAGACACCAATAGCCAGTAAGGTATAGAACCAACCACGTGTTTGATCGATAGCTTCAGTGATAAAATCAGCCGGATAATACTCTTTAGATTCAATTTTTTCTTTATTCTCAAAAGGATAATGATACTGAGCAAAAGGCATAGAACCTGAATCAAACCAACAATCAGCCACTTCACTTATTCTATTCATCTCAGAACCACATTTACATTTAAAAGTATATTTATCAATAAAAGGTCGATGTGGATCAAAATCATTATTTAATATCTTTTCATTGTTAGTAAGTTCAAATAATTCTTGATAACTACCAATAACTTTAATTTCATTACATGATGCGCATTTCCAAATTGGTAATGGTGTACCCCAATATCGCTCACGAGAAATAGCCCAATCTTTAACTTGCGAGAGCCATTCACCAAACCGACCTTCTTTAATATGCTCAGGTATCCAATTAATCTTGGCATTCTCTTTTATTAACTTCTTTTGCAGAGAAGACATTTTAATGAACCAAGAATCTTTAGCATAGTAAAGTAATGGCGTATCACAACGCCAACAGAAAGGATAATCATGGGTATAGTCCTCTACTTTTAAGAGCAAACCTCTCGTATCTAAATCACGAGTAATACCCTCTTGTACTTCATTATCTTTAACAAATTTACCAAACCACTTTTTAACTTCAGCTTTAAAATTACCACTTTCATCAACTGTATGATATTTAGGTAAATTAACTTCCCGGCCTAAATTATAATCATCTTCACCGTACATCACAGCCGTATGCACTACGCCCGTACCATCTTCAGTCGTGACAAAATTAGCCGCATATACTTGATAGGCTTTATCATAATTCTCAGTTTCTCTTGGTATAGCTTTAAATAATGGTTCATACTCAGTACCTATTAAATTATGACCTTTAAATTCACTCCTTACTTTATATTCAGAATCTATAATACTTAACCTATCTTTAGCTAAGATATAATATTCATTATTTACTTCAATTCTAAGGTAATCATATGTTTCACCAATAGCTAAGGCAACATTACCAGGTAAAGTCCAAGGAGTGGTAGTCCAAGATAAAATGTAATCACCTTTTTTTATTTCATTATTATCTTTAACTACTTTAAACTTAATGTAAACAGAAGGTTCAGTTACTGATTGGTAACCTTGAGCAACTTCATGTGAAGACAAAGCCGTACCACAGCGCGGACAATGAGGTACTACTTTATAACCTTGATATAGTAAACCTTGCTCATCAACTTTCTTAAAGATCCACCACAAAGTTTCAATATAATCTTTATGATAAGTAACATATGGATTATCCAGATCTAACCAAAAACCAATACGCTCTGTTAATTCCTCCCAATCCTTTTGATACTGCCAAACACTTTTTTTACATTCTTCATTAAACTTCTCAAGGCCATATTTCTCAATCTCTGGTTTACCTGATATTTTTAATTTCTTTTCAACTTGTAATTCAACTGGCAAGCCATGAGTATCCCAACCAGCCTTACGTTCTACTACATAACCCTGCATCGTCTTAAAACGCGGTATTAAATCTTTAAAAGCCCTAGCTAAAACATGATGAAGCCCTGGTCTACCATTAGCCGTTGGCGGACCTTCATAAAAGGTGAAAGGACCTTTTTTTGACTCCTTACTAAGAGATTTATTAAAGATCTCATTATCTTGCCAATATTTGAGTATTTCTTCTTCAATTTGTGGAAAATTTAACATAATATTTAATTTAAAACATTGGTTATATCATACTGAAAAACAAAGCATAAATCAAGTGTTTATCAAAAAGACCCCTGCATGGAAAGGGATCTTTTTAAAAAAGGTACAAATCATTCACAATTAAGTGAATGAGGACAGTAAATTAGAATAATAATGCTTTTAAAGACTTCAAAAAACTTTTCTTTTCTTCATGTTTAAAACGAGGCCAGCCAACAATAACCGTTCTTTGATCTTGTAAGCGTACTTTATATATTTTCTTGTTTTCTTTCTTTTTAATCATAACGTTTCAATAAAAGTAATGATTAAATAAATTAACTGAATTGTCATAAATTATTTACTAAATAAATTTCTTAATTTCATTAATCCTAAGTCTTTTGGTATTTTGTAAAAATTGAATTCTTTTAATTTGTTTAATCGCTTTATCTTTTTTATATAACCTATACCCACCTTGAGACCGACCATCTGATTTAAGCAGGCCTTCATTGGTATAATAATTGATTGTTGAAGGTAAAACTCCAACAATTTTTGCTAATTGACCTATTTTTAATAAATCATTTTTCATTTTTATTTTTATTTTTTGCTTTTTTTAGCCAAATTCATGAAGAACATAGATTTATCCACATTCCCCTGTCTCTATCTATATGATAGCACAGAAACCATAAAGTGTAAAGTACTACTTTCTACTTTATGGTTTAATACAATTAACATAAAAACAGAAAATTTTATTTTCTGTTTTTTAATTTCCCTTAGGAAGTATTTATTTCCGGTTATTTTCTAACTGTAATTTAAGTAAGAATAATGTTTCTCTCTTTAAATTTTTCTTTATCCATCTTTTTTGTTCATTTTTCAATAATTCACCCATACCTGATAAAATACTACGTTGCTTATAATTATTTACAAACTTAATACATTTTTTAATATATTCAATATATTTTAAATTAGTTCTCTTCTCTACTATCTTCTTATTAATTCCCCAATTATTCTTTAAAAAGAAATATACATCAAAAAAAGCACGATTAGCCATTTTTTTTCGTTCAGTCATGGCTACTAGTTTATTAGCAAACATATCTTCTTTTTTCATAACTAACATAGAAATCCCTAAATAATTCATAACCTCATATTCTGAATTAAAATTTCTCTTGTTAATTTCAATTTTTACATTCTTAATCTTATCTGAATATGATAAAGCATATAATATATTAAATCTTTTATTAGCTTTATCTTTTATCTGGCCATACTTCTTAAGTATATGTTCTATTTCAGTAAAAACTATTTCTTCTTTTTCATTATTTAATAAATCAAAATCAAGATCTACTGAAAAACGATCTAAATCATAGAACAGATAAGCTGCTGTACCACCTTTAAAACCCAAATATGGACCTATTTTATTATTAGTATAAATATCCTTTAATATTCTTACTAATATATTTTTATGATCATTTATATTAAAAATCATATTATTTATATTGTTTATAATATTTATTAATTTCTTTTTCCATTCTTTTATTATTATAAATAGGTAATATTTTCATAACCTTTTGCCAATTTAATACATCTAACTTATCAAAATAGTAATTTTTATTCAAATATACTATATCTAAAAAAGCTCTTTCTGGACAGGCAATAGAATAATTATCTTTCTGTTCAATACCGGCTCTATTAGTTAAAACAGATTCTTTTAATTTCTTATATAAATATATTTGTTTATCTACCTTTACTTCTCTAGTTAAGTAAGAAGCTAAAAATATTTGTGAATAGAATTGAAAAATACATCCAACTTTACTTAAAACAGTTTCAAAACTAATATATGATGGAGTATATATTTTTGTAGCTAATTCATATTTGTCATAATCCTTATCTTTTGCATAAAAACCTTTACGTATAGAATATAACTCTTTATTTTTAATATAATAACTTAACCTTCTGTTTAGTAATAAAGGATTTTTTTCTTTAACAGACAAAAGAATGTCTTTATATGAAAAAACTGTTTTTTTTGAACGTAAAATGCTTAAAATATTGGCTTTTTCCATAAAATATGTTAATTTATAGTCTAGTTATTACATGTAGCGTAATAACTAGTTTAAATTATAGCATATAACAAAATAAAAAGCAAGGTCAAAAAACTCCGGATATTATCCGGAGTTTTTTATTTAAATCGTCTAATCCTTATTCAACTGGAGCTTCTAAATAATCCTTAATAGCATTAACTACACTAGAACCCTCTTTAAGTTCTTCAGTAAATAAGACATGAGCCATATTAATCTGCATTATATCTTTTGGACCATGTAATTCATTACCTAGTTTAACTAAAGATAAATTCTGTGCTGTTTGAGGTTCTTGACCCTCTGGAGCTGGTTGAATTTGTTGAGTTACTTGTAAATAGTATATTTCTTTCAAAACTAACTTATCCTTATCCTGACTAGCAATACGTCCAAAATAGACTTGACCGTTAGAAAGGAAGATTGCTTGCCAACCAGTTGTTTTAACTGTACTACTAGTTTTATTTACATTTAAAACATTCCAATCAGTATATTTAGAAACTAAGTAAAGTCCAATCAAGATTACCACGATAACGATAATAATGACTAAGATCTTAGTTCCCCAGCCTCCTTTTTTCTTTGATGCAGGTTGTTTAATAGATTCAATTTCATCTACTAATTCACCTGCTGGTTTCTTAATGTCTGACATAATTTTTACTAAACTTAATTATTAAAAGTTATATATTAGCTTTATTATTTTACCATATTTCGACCTTTTGACAAGTGGATAAATCCACATTAAATATATATAAATTTTTAGCTAATCTTAGCCTGATTTTTAATGTCCTTTGGAATATAATAATTGTACTTCTTCATTACTTAAAACTCTATCATAAACTCTAATATCATCAATAAGGCCTTTCCAGGCTAAAGCCTGAGAAGAAGCATCATAATGACCGATATAGGCCTGATAGGTTCCAGCTACAAAACCTTTAGATTGACTATTTCTTTCCACACCATCAACATAAATCTTATGAGTTGTGCCATCATTAGTGGTCACAAGATGATGCCAAGCAGTATCAACTGTTACATTACTTGTTAAATAAGCTCCTGTTGCTCCATTATTTGAATAACTAGACCATTTACCTACATCAATAACTAAATTTAAGCCACTACCCAAACCACTGCCCCGATGAATAGTAGTCCAAGAGCCAGACATCAAGACCCCATTAACATATATTTTCATACTAGAAGCGCTAGCGCCAGTATAAACAGCGGTGACCTGATACCAAACATTAGCTACCATATCAGCGTTACTAGTCGTATAGATATGCCAAGCATCTCCATCATGGTAATAGAATTCAAGTTCATTCTTATCATCATAAGCAATATGCCAAGCATAGTTAGTGGTCGTGTCTTTCTAGACCCTTTTCAGTAATATCGCTCCGCCAAAAGTTAGCTCTGTTTGTTTAATCCAGGCAGAAATAGAAATATCAGTTATTAAGCTTAGAGAATCATTATGACTAACTTCAACAACATCATCATGCCCACTAAAATACATCGTTCTATCGGGATGATTAAATCTATCACTAGTAAAAGTAGGTGGAGCCTGACTATCACCGTCATTACTGTATGGTGTTAAATCAGCAAAAGTATCGCTAGCAATCAAAGAGTCTTGAGCTAAAGACCAATAGCCAATTAAACCTTTTGGTTTAGTGCCAAAATTTATACTTCCAGTAGCTATAACAATACCGGTAGTAACAGCAATAACAACCATAACTACTATTATAATCTCAAATAAATTGTCTTTTATTCTAATCATAAATTAATTA
>CAZSGB010000027.1:0-8709 GCA_964606355.1 uncultured Gammaproteobacteria bacterium
AACCCATTACTACTTTATGTGGAATAATGTGTCCGAATTTTGGGGTGCATGCCAGCATTGACAATAATTAATATAAATTATAACATAATAATTCAGATTTTACTACATTCAATCTCTTAATTAATATTTAATATTCTGATATAATAAACATATTATGAAAGATTCATATTTAGAATTAATATATTCATTTTTTTCCAAACCAATTTTATTTTTACCTTTTTTACTTTCTTTAATTCTAAATATTATTATTTGGTTAAGTTTATTGATTAAAGTACCACTTAGTGCTAGTGGTATTCCTTTACATTATAATATTTATTTTGGGATTGATTGGTTCGGAGCTTGGATTATGATATTTATATATCCCATGATTGCCTTAGTAGTATTAATTATTAACTTTTTAATCTCTTTAAAACTACATCTTAAAGATATGTTCCTGACTAAACTAATTAATTTAGTAAGTCTATTAGTCCAAGTTATCATTTTAACAGGTATTTTTACTATCTTAATGAATTATTTTAGATAATATGATTGAAAATTTTGAAGTAATAAAAATATTTATTTTAGCTATCTTATCATTTGTTATAGCTATTTTGTTTACACCAATTCTTACTCATTTTTTATATAAATACAATTTAGGTAAAAGAATCAGAGAATCAGAAGTGGCACCTATTTATTCTAAACTTCATAAAAAGAAAGAAGGAACACCAACTATGGGTGGAATCATAGTTTGGTTTACGGTTTTAATGTTATCTTTAATCTTTTTTTATTTACCTAAAATATCTACTTTTCAATTTTTGGAAAATTTTAATTTTTTAACTAGAGGTGAAACTTTGTTACCACTTGGTGCTTTAATTTCTACCGCTATTATTGGTTTAATCGATGATTTATTTGGGGTTAAGGGTATCGGAGTACATGGGGGTGGTTTATCCGTAAAAATTAAATTAATAATCTATACTTTAATCGCATGTTTTGGAGCTTATTGGTTTTATTTTAAATTAGATTGGGATTTAATCCATATTCCATTTCTAGGTTCATTTGAAATAGGTATTTGGTATATTCCTATTTTTATTTTTATTATTGCTGCTACTTCGTTTTCGGTAAATGAAACAGATGGGCTTGATGGTTTAGCTGGGGGTGTTTTACTGACCTCCTTTGCTTCTTATGGAGCCATTGCTTTTTTACAGGGAAAATATGAATTAGCTGCATTTTGTGGAGTAATAATTGGAGCTTTAACTGCTTTTTTATGGTTTAATATTAATCCCGCTCGTTTTATTATGGGTGACACTGGCTCAATGTCACTAGGGATTACTTTGGGTATTGTAGCTATGTTAACTAACACAGCCTTACTTTTACCCATAATTGGTTTTGTTTTTGTTGGTGAGTCTATTTCAGTAATATTACAAACTATTTCTAAAAAATTATTTAAAGGTAAAAAGATATTTCATTCTACACCTATTCATCATCATTTTGAAGCTATTGGTTGGTCAGAACCTAAAATAGTTATGCGTTTTTGGTTAATTTCAGGCTTTACTTCAGTTATTGGTTTAATTATCTTTTTACTTGATAAGGTTTGGTGATATGTTAAATGAGTTAAGAGATAAAAATATACATATTGTAGGTATTTCGGGAACAGAGGGTAGTAGCCTTGCTCTTTTTTTAATAGCTCAAAAGTTTAAGAAAATAACGGGACATGATTTTAGTAATAGAAAAGATTTTAAAAAAAATTATGACTATTATCATCAAGAATTAAATAAGAAGAAAGTGGAGGAGCAATTTAAAAAAATTAGTAAATTGAAAATAAATTTTAAGAACAATTATTTAAAGAATATTGAAAAAGCAGATATTATTTTAGTACCTTCTTCATGGTTTAGATATCAAGTTAATAATAAATTAAAAAAATATAGTAAAGATAAACATTTTTGGAATTGGTATAACCTACTACTTTATTATTTTAAAGGTACTTTAATTGGGGTAACGGGTACGGCTGGTAAAGGTACAACTACTAATTTAATTTATAATATTTTAAAACAAGCTAAAAAAAATGTATTTTTAGTAGGTAATAGTTGGCAATTGATTGATTTTAATAAAATATTTAGTAGTTCTAATGTATATATAGTAGCTGAAATTTCTAATAGAACTTTGACCTTTGCTTCTAAAGTTAAAAAAAGTCCTGATATTTCTGTAATTACTAATATTACTAAGAATCATTTGGATGATCATCAAGGTTCATTTAAGAAATATTTCAAGACTAAATTAAATATTACTAAATATCAGGGTAATAAAGATTTGTTATTATTAAATAATGATTTAAGAAATATTAAAACTAAGGCTAAAAAACAATATTTTAGCTTTAAAAATATTAAAGTAAATAATAATAATTTAATAGGCGAACATTTACTATCTGATGTTGCTGCGGCTATTAAAGTCGCTCAAGTATTAAAAATAAGTCAGGTTAATATTAATAATGGATTAAATAGTTTTACATCTCGACCTGGTAGATTACAATATCTTGGCGATAAAAAGGGTATTCATTTTATTAATGATGCTGCTTCAACTAGATCAGAAGCTACAATCTATGCTATTCAAGCTTTACCTAAAAATAAAGTTAATTTAATTTTAGAAGGTTCAAGATATAAATTAGATAATAAACAATATATCCGGTTAATAAAAGTTATTAAGAAATATAAGGTTAAGAATATATTAATTAGTGGTCAAATTTGTAATAAATTATTTCCATTATTAATGAAGTATAGGGTTAATGTTATTAAAACTAATAATTTATTAAATTCTATTAAACAAGCCTATAAACTATCAGTTAAAGATGATTATATATTATTATCACCTAGTGCTGAAAGTTTAGGTGCTTTTCGTGATTATCGGGAAAGAATTAAATTATTTAATGACTACTTTAAGCAATGAGAAAAAAAATAAAACATAAATTTAAAGATTTATTAATGTATCCCTTTGCTTATTCTTCATTTGAGCATAAACCTGATTATGTCTTAATTATTGTTTTAGGTTTAATAACTTTTTTAGGTCTTTTAATATTATCTTCAGCTAGTAGTGTACAAGCTTTTCAAAAGTTTAATGATAGTTATTATTTTTTGAAGAATCAAATAATTAAAGGTTTAATACCTGGGATTATTCTCTTTTTTATAGTTTCTAGAATTGATTTTAGAAAATGGAAACAATATGCTTTTTGGATGCTTCTTGCTTCTATTACCTTACTGATTTTAGTTTTTATACCTGGCATTGGTGTTTCTTATGATAAAGCTCAAAGTTGGATTAGTATTCTAGGTATTACTTTTCAACCTACTGAAATTGTTAAATTAACTTTTCTTATTTACCTAGCAACTTGGTTAGCTAAAAAAGATGAAAGACAAATTAAAGATTTTGAATATAGTTTTTTACCTTTCCTTTTCGTTTTAGGGGTAATTGTATTTCTTATTTTAGCTCAACCAGACCTAGGTACTTTAATAGTTATTTTAGCCATAGCATTTATGGTCTATTTTGCAGCTGGGGCTTCTTGGAAACATATTTTAGCTTTAATAGCTGGAGGTTTAATTATTTTATTTATCGCTATTCAGATTGCGCCGTATAGATTAGATAGATTAACTGCTTTTTTTAATCCTAATATTGATCCACAAGGTACTAGTTACCATATTAATCAAGCTAAATTAGCTATCGGTTCAGGTGGTATGTTTGGTATGGGTATGGGTAAATCTAGGCAAAAATTTAATTATTTACCAGAAGTATCAGGTGATTCAATTTTCGCCATTATTGCCGAAGAAATGGGTTTTTTCTTTTCCGTAGCTATTCTTTTACTCTTTTTAACTGTTATGATACGTGGTTTTAAAATAGCTCGTGGTTCTCCTGATGACTTTGGCAAATTGTTGGCTATTGGAATAACTAGCTGGATTTCTTTTCAAGCCTTTGTTAATATTGCGGCTATGGTAGGGTTACTTCCACTAACTGGTATTCCTCTGCCTTTTATTAGTTACGGCGGTACAGCATTAGCAGTACTTTTATTGGCTAGTGGGATTTTAGTTAATATTTCTAAACAAACTAGATAATTTATGAAAGTATTTTTAACCGGTGGAGGTACTTTAGGTAGCGTAAGTCCTTTAATTGGTATTTATCAGAAATTAAAAGAAAAAGATAACAATCTTGTGACATTTTTCATTGGTACAAAGTCTGGACCGGAAAAAGAATTTGTTAAGCAATATTGTGTTAAATATGAATCTATAGTCTCGACTAAGTATAGACGTTATTCTAGTTTAAAATCTTTTCTTATTCCTGGTTTACTATTTATTTCCTTTTGGCAATCATTATTTCTTTTAATTAAACATAAACCAGATTGGATAATTGGTGCTGGAAGTTTTGTTCAGGTGCCCTTAATTTGGGCTAGTAAATTTTTTAAAACTAAAGTTGTATTATACCAATCAGATTTAAAAAAAGGTTTAGCTAATAAATTAAATGAAAAGCAAGCTGATTTAATATTTGTAACTTTTCCTGAATCAAAAAAATATTTTAAAAATTTAAATAAAGTTCAAGTAGTCGGCACAGTCTTGAGATCTGAAATAAATGAAGTAAATAATAATGAAGAAAATATATTATTAGTCTTAGGCGGAGGTACTGGTGCAACGAGTATCAATAATTTAATTAAGGAATCAATATGTGAATTAACTAAAGATTTTAAAGTAATCCATGTTACAGGTCAGGGTAAAAAATTAGATTTTAAACATGATAATTACGAACAATATGAAATATTACTTGATGATTATTATGAGAAACTTAATCAAGCAAAGTTAATTATTTCGCGAGCTGGTTTATCATCAATTATGGAATTATCATACTTAGCTAAGAACTCAATTTTAATTCCATTACCACGTTCTTCACAAGTAGATAATGCTAAATATATTTGTTTCAAAAAAGGAGCTGTTTGTCTAGAACAAGATGAGTTAAATTCAAATAAATTGATTAAAGCTGTAAAAAGAAATATTAATTTAGGTAATGAGTTTAATAAAATATTTAAACATCAAGGAGAAATAATAATTGCTGATACAATTTATGAATTTAAAAGAAATTAATAATATCCATATAATTGGAATTGGTGGTATTGGTATATCAGCCATTGCTAAGTTTTTGTTTAAATTAAATAAAAGAGTAATTGGTAGTGATCTTGCAAAGTCAGAAGTTACCAATAATTTAGAAAAGTTAGGTCTTAAGATATATCTTAAACATAGTGAAGATAATCTTTTAAATGATACTGATTTAATAATTTACTCAGCTGCTGTTCCCAAAGATAATCCAGAGAGGCTTAAGGGTAAAAAGATCGGTATTTCAGAAATAACTTATGGTCAATTTTTAGGTGATTTAAGTAAAAAATATGAAGCTATTGCCGTAACTGGAACTAATGGTAAGACAACAACTTCAGCAATACTGGGTAATACTTTTATTGATTTAGAATTAGATCCAACGGTCATTATTGGGAGCCTTTTAAAAAAGTTTGATGGTAATTTATATTTAGGCAAATCAGATTATTTAATAATGGAAGCTGATGAGTACATGGCAAATATGCTTAAAATAGATCCCACTCATATTATACTTACTTCCATTGAAGAAGATCATTTGGATTATTATAAGGATATAAATGATATTATTAAGCATTTTCAAATATTTGTGGATAAATTAACTGATTCAGGCTATTTAATATATAATGGCGATGATTTAAATATTAAAAAATTATATTTGCCAGGTAATTCATATAGTTGTGGTCAAGATGATACTTCACTCTACTACTATAAAGAGTTAATTATTGAGAATGGTAAACAAAGTTTTAAAGCTTTCTTTGAAAGGAAATTACTAGGTGGATTTGAATTAATAATCCCAGGTGAATATAATGTTTTAAACTCTTTAATGGTTATTGCTTTAGCCCATAGATTAAAATTAAATTTAGAAAAAGTTAAAGAATCTTTAAATAGTTTTACTGGCTTATGGCGTAGATTTGAAGTCTTGGGTGAAATAGATAATAATGTTTTAATAGTTTCTGATTATACTCATCATCCTGAAGCAATTCAAAAGACCTTAAAAGCGGCTAAAGATTTTTATCCAGATCGTAGACTATTCTTAGTTTATCAACCACATCAACATGACCGAACAAAAAAATTATTTAATGATTTTGTTAGAGCTTTTGATTATGCTGATTTTACGATTTTACATGAAATTTATGACGTAGCAGGTAGAAAATATGTGGGTGATGATCAAGTGAGTTCTAATGATATAGTCAAACAAATAAATAGAGATAATGTAATTTATTCAAATACATTTGAAAGTACTAAGAAGTTAATTAAAGATAATATTGAACCTAATGATCTGCTTCTCATAATGGGTGCTGGGGATATAGATCAAATAGCTAGAGATATATATGATCAAGGAATTTAAAAAAATAGATTCAGAGATTAAAGAGAATTATTCATTAAAAGAATTAACTACTTTTAAAATTGGAGGTAAGGCTAAATATTTTTCTTTAGTAATAAATGAAGAGCAATTAATTAATTTAACTAAACTTTGTCAAGAGAATAATATCTCATTTTTAGTAATTGGTGGTGGTAGTAATATTCTAATTTCGGATAATGGCTTTGATGGTTTAGTGATTAAATTAAAACTAAATATTTTAAATATTCAAGATAATATTATCGAAGTAAGTGCTGATATACCTTTAGCTAATCTAATTGGTCAAAGTGTAGCTACTAATTTATCTGGTTTAGAATTAATGACCGGTATCCCTGGGACAATTGGGGGAGCAGTGGTGGGTAATGCTGGTGGTTATGGTACGCAGATCTCTGATTACTTGGAAAAAGTAATTGTTTTAGATGATAATTATAAGTTAAGAGAATTAAGTAATAAAGATTTAAATTTTAAATATAGAGATAGCTTGTTAAAAGAAAATAATTGGATATTAATTAAAGTCTATTTAAAATTAAAATTGGGTAATAGGCAAGAATCATTAAAAGAGATGATTAGAATAAGCCAGGATAGGTTTACTAAACATCCACATTTTCCTTCAGCTGGTAGTACTTTTAAGAATATTGAATTAAATGATGAAATAATTAATAAATTAAAAGAAAAAAATGTTGATATTCCAGAAAAGTTTTTTGAGTATCAGAAGATACCTGCCGCATTTTTAATAGAACAACTAGATTTAAAAGGTAAAATGATTGGTGGGGCTCAAGTTTCAGAGAAACATGCTAATCATATAGTTAATGTTAAAAATGCTTCTGCTGATGATATTATTCAATTAATTAGCTTAATTAAGATGAAAGTTCGTGATGAATATGGTATAGAACTTCAAGAAGAGGTTAGGTATATTGGATTTTAAAATAATAAAAACATAAATTTTTAGTTTAGGTTTTTTTATTTATTATAAATCGTGAAATTTTCCTGAAGTTGATTGGTCGTCTACTAAGTCTTCAATTACTTTAGCAATATCTTCAGAAACATCTATGACCTCAATTCCGAATTCATTATTTAAATTTTTTATTTCTAAAAATTCAGGTTCAATTGGTGTCGTATTAGTAATATATAATTTATTTAACCAGCCTCTAGAAAAAACTTCGGTTAAATTTGATAAAGTAGTGTCTTTGGTAGGATCAAAGTGAACAGCAAAGGCATATATTTCTGGAGCTTTAAATTCTTCTTTTAAATTCTTTAAGGTATTTAACATAGTCCCAAAGCTTAAAATCATGTCATCAAAAATACCTATTTTTTTTCCAACTAGATTACCAAAAGTTTTTGAATCTTTAAGAGGAACATTTTGTTGTCCCAGTGATTGTTTTTCATCATGTGCTTTTTGAGTAACAAATATATTATTTCCAGTTTTTAAATTCTCTTCAACTTTATATGCTCTTTTTAATGAACCTTCATCAGTACAAGCGATTTGATCTATACCTAATTGTCTAGCGGTTTCAATTAATTTAGGGATTAAATAGAATTTACGTCTTCTAATTGGATAATAGTAACCTAAATGAGTTGAATGATGGGGATCAAAAACATTAATTGATTTAGGCTCTAACCTGACAATTCTTCTTGCTAAATATGGTAAATTAGGAATATGGCCAGCAGTATGTTCAATATCATCTTTACCACATAACCAGGGAAAGACAAAATGTATTTCTTTAGCACTACCACAAGTATCAGTCATTAATTCTAATTCTTCAACTGGTGAACCTATTTCTCTGTAAATTAAAGGAGTAACAATAATTACCTTTTTACCAGCTACACTATTTTCATCTGGTCGATTAGCTCTAGGATAACCATTTCCCCAAGTACTGGTTTTAATGAAAAGAGGTTCACAATTTAAATAATTTGCTATCTTATTTATTAAATCAGGATGCATTCTGCCAGAAACCAATTTAAAGTTATTATTTTCCATATATTTTATATCTCTATTTTATTCTTTATCAATAAATTGTCAAATAAAAAACCAGGGGGTTGAAGTCCTGGTTAGGGTATGATTAATACCTCAAAAAGTGTTTACTTAATCCACTGTCAGTATGTAGAGAAAGTATACAATCAGCAATCATGGGGGGAGGATCGATAACAGTTATTTTATCAGACCATTCCCTAGTTTTGTCAATTGGAATCGTATCAACTACGGTAAGGAGTCAATACATAATGTGATTTAGTGATTAAATTTTTTTGACTATC
>CAZSGB010000028.1:0-8579 GCA_964606355.1 uncultured Gammaproteobacteria bacterium
TTTGTTGAGAATGAACTTAAAGAAGCTAACTTGAGCTATCTAAAAAGCCTTGGAAAATTTCAAACCAGTTTAACAGCCGGTAGGATCTTAAATGCAGTTATAGGTATATATTCGCCACCTTGTGATTACAAACCTTTAAGGCATTCTGATGTCTTCAAAAACCATGAATCGTATTTCGACGGAATAAGACTAAACTTAGATAAAGGCAACTTCTCATTTAAACTAGGCTATGACCAGAAGGTTATTACCACATTAACCTATGCTGGTCTGACAATTTTTTATGAAGAAGATGTCGGACATGGTATAGTCTGGAAGCTACTAGCTGAATTTGGCAATCTAAATATTGGCTATATGTCATACTTAGCTGATTCAACCCTTAAATCTGGCTTTGGCAGATTTAGTGATAACTTGACTAATAAATTATCTATCTATGCTCAAGTTGATTTCGTACCCAATGTCTTTAACGACAAATTCCAAATCATGGGCTATATGTTGGTGGGTCTGACATATAAATACTTGCCATATTCATTGGCCAAGCTTTATTTTGAAGGACGTGAAGATCTATTAGTCCTACAGTTAACACATATTTTAAAATGGCCCACCTAAAAAGGCAATTTTTTATTTACTTAATCTAAATGTATTAAACCATTATTTATTTCAATCTCGCCTTCTGACCATTCTAAGTAATTAGCTAAAAACTCTTCTCTGTCCTGACCTTTTAATAATTCACTATATTTATTAACTGTAACGTATGGAAATAAATAAATGTTGTAACTAGAATTATCAAGTGTTATGCCAATTCCTAAACCTTCCTGCGTTTCAGAGGAAAAGTATTGATCAAAGATAAAGTTACCTAGAGAATAGAAAATTGGCTTCTTATTATATATCTCTATACCTTGTACGACATGTGGATGATGTCCAATAATAATATCTACGCCATTATCTATTAAAGCATGGGCAATGTTTTGTTGATAGGTATTAAAATAATGAGTATATTCAACTCCCCAATGAATATTAGTGATAATATAATCTGTTTGATCTTTTAATTTATTAATTTCACTAATTACTTTTTCTAAATCAAAATTATGATAAACCATACTAAGACCAAGCATACCTACTTGGTAATCATTAATTTCTAAGATTGTGCTACTACACTCACTTACCTCAGCATCAGAGCAACCCACGTAATTGATACCAAGTTCATTTAAATTAGCTCTAGCTTCTTCAACTCCTTTTAATCCCTGATCAGTTAAATGATTATTAGCAATAGTAAAGAAATTAAAATTATATCTTTTTAATTCATTAACATCATCTGGTGAAAAAGCAAAATCAATACCAGCAACAGGCGGATAATGATCTCCATTATTAGTAACTGGACCTTCTAAATTAGCACTAATTAAATCATAACCTTCAAAAAAATTTTCAGCTTCAATATTTTTTAATAAATAATCTAAACCTTTGGCATCTATTAACTTCTTCACACTTCTATCTAACATGATATCACCTAGAAATAAGAAATTAAGTTCTTTAATTTCCTCTTTAATAATTATTTCTTCTTGTCTTGGATAATATGTATAATTTAAATCAAAAAAAATACTTTCAAATGTATTTTTTAAAAATAAAGAGTAAGCAAATAATATAATACCAATAGCTATAATAAATAAGATAATATATATTACTTTTTTCATATAATTATCATATCATATAAAATATAAATATATTGGCTCCAGGGGAGGGATTCGAACCCCCGACATCTACGTTAACAGCGTAGCGTTCTACCACTGAACTACCCTGGATTATTTAAAAAACCACCGATTTCTCGGTGGTTAATATTTAAAAATAAATAAAATGTCTCACCGAGCACTTAAGTGGTTATTATTATGGTTGTTATTATTTAATCTGTATCTCATATTTTTAAACTAACATATTTAAATTATTTGTCAACCTCTTAAGGTTGTAAGACTTCATCTGGACTATTATTAACCCATATTTCTACTTCACGAATATCTAAATCAGTATTTTCATTTAAAGAGAACAAAGTCTTTTCAATCTGACTTCTTCTTAATTCCATCATACAACTACCACCACCTTCGTTTAAAGTAAGATCAAAATTAACAATTACTTTATTATTATCATAACCATAGGATAAAAGCTTAGTCCCTAAAGGAATTGAAGTGAATAATTCAAGATTTTCTAAAGCTAGTTCACCTGGTCTAAGTATAGCCATAACAATTTTAGGAATTAGAGCAAATTCCTCAGCTTCAGGATTCAAATATATTTCCCGATAATATGAAGCTTGGCAATTTTCTTGTCCATTCCGAGCAAAGTAAAGCTTAAAAATAGATTTATCCGGAGTTACCTCTATTTCATTTAAATTATTATCAATAGTAATATTATTTAAAAATTCAATAAATTCTGGACTATCTGGTTTGTTAGTAGATAATAAATAAATATATAAACCATTAGACACAGCAATAACTTCTTCCTTTTTTTCTTCATTTTCTTTATAACCAACTATTCTTTTACCAATAAAACGACTTACTTCAGTCTGCGTAATTTCTTCATAGGTGTAGGGTTCAAATAAAGCTTCAGCTTGTATATCTTTTAAAACCTTTAAACTAATCCTATGATTCAAACCAACTTTAAATAATAATTCATCAGTCGAAGTACCAAATAAGCCATTAGAGATCTCTTCTAATCTCCATTCCTTGGCATACTTAACTTTAAAATTAGCCTCACCTATTGATTCATTACGATATAATTCATATTCAACTTCTTTAACCTGATCTTGGTCAGAGTTATCCCCAAATCCAAAACATCCGCTAATTAAAAGCGGAATTAATACCAGTAAGAAGAATAAATATTTTTTCATAATTAATGTTTAAAGACTCTATTTTCAGTAAAAACCATGCTCATTTTATACTCATTAGCTGTTTTAATAACCTCATTATCTTTAATTGAACCACCAGGCTGTATAATAGATTTTACACCAGTTTTAGCTAGTTTGTCTAGACTGTCTCTAAATGGAAAAAAAGCATCAGAAGCCAGGTAAGAACCCTTAGCTTTAGAACCAGCTTTTAAGATAGCAATATCTACAGCATCAACTCGTGATGTCTGCCCAGCACCTATACCTAGGGTAACTTTATCTTTTACTAAGCAAATAGCATTAGATTTTATATGTTTAACTACACGATAAGCAAAGATTAAATCATCCAAGTTATCAGGCTTTAAATCAGTTACTACTTTTAGGTCATTTTTATTAATTCTATAATCATTAAAATCTTGTACTAATAATCCGCCCACTACCCTTCTATAATCTTTATACTTCTTATCTCTTAAACCATTTAAATTCTTAATTAATAATATTCTTAAATTCTTTTTTTCTTTTAAAATGTTTAAAGCTTCTACTTCATAGGCAGGAGCCATAATAATCTCAGCAAATACTTTATTTACCTCATTTGCTATTTTTTTAGTACATTTCCTATTTAATATAATGATGCCACCAAAAGCAGATTTAGCATCAGCAGCGTAGGCTTTATCAAATGCTTTTTCAATATCTTTATCCTCAGCTACACCACAAGGATTAGCATGTTTAATAACAGCAGCAGCTGGATTCTCAAATTCACGTATTAGAGAAAGAGCCGCATCTGCATCCATAATATTATTATATGATAACTGTTTACCATTTAATATTTCAGTATTAACAATACTTGGAAACTCAGGATAAATACCCTCTTCTTTAAAAAATGTTGCTTTTTGATATGGATTTTCTCCATATCTCAAATCATCTACTTTTTCAAATTTTAAACTTATTCTCTCTTTATTACTCAAATAATTATTTATAGCTTCATCATACTCTGAAGTAAGCTTAAAAGCTTTAAAAGCTAAATACTTTTTAAATTCTTTAGAATTTAAATTTAATTGTTTAATCACTTCCTCATAATCATTCATATCAGTTACTACATAAACAGACTCATAATTCTTTGAAGCAGCTCTAATCATAGTAGGACCACCAATATCAATATTGGCTATGATCTCTTCATGAGTAACATTTTTTTTAATTAAGGTTTCTTGGAAAGGATACAAATTAACCACTACTATGTCTATTAATTCAATATTATTATCTTTAGCTTGTTTTAAATGAGACTCATTATTTCTAAGAGCTAATAATCCCCCATAAATATGAGGATCTAACGTTTTAACACGACCATCCATTATTTCCGGAAAACCTGTTATTTTGCTTACCTCTTTTAAATTAGTTAACTTATTTTCTCGTAACAATTCATATGTCCCACCTGTAGAAATAATTTCCCAACCTAAAGCTTCAAGTTTTTTACTAAACTCAACAATCCCAGTTTTATTATAGACACTAATTAAAGCTCTTGGCATATTTGACTTAATTTAAGATATTAGATAAGATAATTTAAATATTTAGGGAGGTAAACCGTGAAAAAAGATACAAAAATTGATTATAAAAGAGTTGGTTTATATGATAGCCAATTTGTTGGTGAATTGGAGGATGGTGAGGTTAAATACCTTGATACTATCATGTTAGTCCCCGAATCTGAATGGTCTCTTATTAACTGGATAATTATAAGTGGACTGCTTTCAAGAACCGGTGAACTTAACCGACGGCTAAAAAAAGTTTATCTTTTACAGAATGGTACTATTATCTATGCTGACCAAAGCGTTGTTTCCGAGCAGCTGATTAATGCCATTATCAGGGATTAATGGGTTTTACTTAAAACCCATTTTTTATTTCAATTTATTATCCCTAAACAATTCAATACCTTTTAAAATGACCTCTTGCTCTTTTAATTGAACCCTCTCTTTCAAGATTTCAACAGTGTCATTAGATTCAATTGATACTTTTTCTTGAATAATCGTAGGTCCTGCATCTAATTCTTCGGTTACCCAATGTAATGTACAACCTGATTCTTTTTCCTTATTTTTCAGTACTTCTTGGTGGACATCTAAATCCATACCTGGATACTTTGGTAAAAGTGAGGGATGAATATTCATTATTCTATTTCTATACGGTTCTACTATCACTTTACTCATTATTCTCATATAACCAATCAAAACAATTAAATCGATATTATGTTCTTTACATACTTCCAAACATCTTTCATCATATTCTTCACGTGTTTTATTCTGACCATTAATATATATAGTCTTAAAACCAGACTCTTTAGCTCTCTCTAAACCATAACAATCCTTTTTATTTGATAAAACAAATTCAAGATTAACATCTTTTAAAGAATTATTCTTTAAAGCATCTATAATAGCTTGTAAATCTGTACCTTTAGTCGAAACAAAAACAGCTAAATTCATATATTATTCTTTAGTTTATTCATCAGCTCTACTCTTCTATCAATTAATTCCTTAGTACCAATATCTTCTCTGTGAATTACCGGACCAATTATTTTATTTATTTCTTCTTCAACTAACTTTTCAGCTTTATATATATCTTCATGCTTAGCTACTATAGCTACAGCCCTAGAACCAGTTAAGTATAATCCACCCTCTCGCTGATCAACAGCTGCATAATAGATATCTACTTTACTTAAATCAATTGAATCTATATTAATAGTTTCATTTTTAATGGGATCTTCTGGATAACCTTGGGGTACAGCATATTTACAGACAGTAGCTTTATTTTCAAATTCTACTTTTTTTTCATTTAAATTACCTTCTATTATTCCAAGGCAAGCTTCAACAAAATCTGATTTAAAAACGCTAAGCACATTCATAGCTTCAGGATCACCTAATCTTGCATTATATTCAATAATCCTTAAACCTTTACGGGTAATCATGAAGTTACCATATAATATACCTCTGTATGGTTTATTAGTTTTAGCTTTTAAAGCTCCCATCACTTGTAAATTAATATCTTGTGCTTCTTTTAATTCATTATTTGAAATAAAGGGCATGGAAAAATCAGTAAATGAATATGAACCCATACCACCAGTATTAGGTCCTTTATCCCCAGTGTAAGCTCTTTTGTTATCCTGAGCACAAGGTAAATGAACTAAATGTTCTCCATCTGATAAACTCATTAAACTAAATTCTTGACCAATTAATTTTTCTTCAATAATTACTTTTTTTCCTTGTTCAATTAAATTACGTATTATGGCTATACCTTCATTCATATTCTGAAAATGATCACCCACAACGCAAACACCTTTACCGCCAGTTAAACCATCTGGTTTAATGACAAAGTTTTCTTCTAAATGTAATATCCATTCTTCTACGCCTTCCATTGTTTCAAAAATCATGAATTCTGGATTAACAGGTATATTATATTCTTTAAATAAGTTACGAGCAAAAGATTTAGAAGTTTCAAGTTGTGCAAGTTCCATATATGGTCCAACTGATTTAATGCCATCTTTCTCTAAGTCATCAACTAAACCTATAGCTAAAGGAGCTTCTGGACCAATGAAGACAAAATCAATATTATTTTCTTTAGCATAACTTAATATCTTCTCATTACTTGCCTCACCTATATTATAATCTGTAGATAAATCCATAATACCTGGATTATGACTTGAAGCAAAACAAAATAATTCAACATTTTGTGGTGAATCTTTTAATTTCTTAGCAATAATATGTTCTCTGGCACCATTACCAATTAAAAGTATTCTCATATTCTAAATATTAACTATTCTAGATCTAATAATTGAAAAATATCTATTGATACTTCTTCATATGGATGGACTTTCTTAATAGCTCGAACAACTTCTTTAACTTTTTTTTCCTCACAAACAGTCTCTATTTTGACTTCTCTAACTTTTTCAATCTTACCTTGTTTTCCAATTGTTGGTTTAGAACCTTTCATTGGTAAAAAATATCCATATCCATTTGTTAAAGAAGCGCAATAAGTATACTTACCAATTATTCCTCCTCCCGCCTTACCAATCGCCAAACGTACCTTTTCAACAGCATTTATTGGACAAAAAACTTGAATCTTATATTTATCACTTTTTCTCATAACAGTTTATTTGACTTATCATTACTTTCTAAATTATTTGCTCTTTCTTCTTTTCTTTGTTTTTCAATTTTACTTAATAATTCTGGAGTTACGTCTTCCGTTGGATAATCACCATCAAAGTAAGCAGTATGAGGTCTAGTAAAAGCTAATTTACCTTTTCTAGTTACGGCTTCAATTAAATCTTCAAGATCTTGATAGATTAAAAGATCAGCCCCAATACTTTGGCGTATTTCTTCTTCTGTTTTGTTAAAGGAAATATATTCATCAGAAGTAGGCATATCTATACCATAGAGATCTGGATACCTAAGGGGAGGTGAAGCTGAAGCAAAGTATACTTTATTCGCTCCTGATTCTCTCATTAAATTAACGATATGCCTAGAAACATTACCCCGAACAATACTATCATCAACCACTAAGATCTTCTTATTCTTTATTTCATGAATTAAAGGAGATAATTTAAATTCATTAGCTCTTCTTCTAACTTTTTGATCTGGCATAATAAAAGTACGACCAATAAAATGATTTTTGACGAGTGCTTCAGTATATCTTACGCCTAATTCATGAGCACAGGATAAAGCAGCCGTCGAAGCACTTTGTGGTGCTGGTATAACAATATCTATTTCTAAATCAGGATATAATCTCTTAATCTTTTTAGCTAAATTTTGACCCATTCTCAGACGTGCTCGGTAAACACTAACATTATTTAGTATTGCATCAGGACGTGCAAAATAGACATATTCAAAGATACAAGGTCTAAACTCTTTTTCCGTAACTCGTTTATTCCTAATTTCACCATTTAAATCAATATAGACTACTTCACCAGGTTCCACGTCTCTAAAATATTCAAAATTCATGATCTTAAACATAGTATTTTCTGAAGCAAAGATATGTTCTGTTTTAAAACTTAAATCACGTTTAGCCCAAACTAATGGACGTATACCATGAGGATCACGGAAGGCAACTAAACCATGACCAACAATAATAGCGACCACCGAATAAGCACCTTTAACTCGTTTATGAACAGCTTCTACGGCTTTACAAATTGAATCAAAAAAATCTTTATGACAATACTTACTCATTTCATGGGCAAAAACATATAAGATAGCTTCTACGTCACAATTAGAATTAATATGTCTCTGATTCTTTTCAACTAATTCTTTTTTTAATTCTTGAAAATTATATACATTACCATTATGAGCCATAGCAATACCATAGGGGGAATGAACACTAAAAGGTTGTGCATCTTCAATATTAGCGCCCCCAACCGTAGGATAACGTACTTGTCCAATACCAATATTACCTAATAAGTGATTCATATCTTCTTGACTAAAAACATCTCTAACTAAGCCTAAACCTTTTTTAGTATGAAATTGTTTATTATATGTCGTAATCCCAGCACTATCTTGTCCCCGATGTTGTAAACAAATCAAACCTTCATAGACTTCTACGCCGACATCTTGATTGCCAATTATACCTACGATTCCACACATATTATTTAAGATATTTATCAATTAATTTAGAACTTATACCTATATATTTACTAGGTGTTAATTTGAGTAATTTATTCTTTTCTATCTTATTAATCTTT
>CAZSGB010000029.1:0-8378 GCA_964606355.1 uncultured Gammaproteobacteria bacterium
TATACTAATCCCGCAATGACTGAAGTTATTATAATAAAAATAAAATAAGATGCAATACATTAAATATTTAGTTATTATATCATTATTCATAATACCTTTAAACTCGGCTAAAGCTATTAGCCGTAGTTTTAGTTCATCTGAACTTAAATCATATCAGATTATTGAATCAAGTGATAATAAATTTAGAATAATTATCAAAGAAAATGAGTTCAATGATTTAAAGGTACATATTTTTAAATCAGATGATGTTTATCAATATTATTTTATTTCACCTGAAATAACAGATAATAATAAATTTAATATTTCATTTAAAATAGATTTAAATGAAAATAAACAAATATATGAATGGCAAGATAATAAGTGGCAGTATGTACCAACTAGTTATGATTTTGAAAATCAATTATTATTAGCAAGTCTTAGTAATCGGAAAGGCAAAGTTAAATTATTTGAAATTACTAATTTAGAAACAACTGGACAAAATGTAATTTTTAATGATCAACAATTAGAAATTGAATTACCTAAAATAATTGATGGCAACAAAGTAACAACTAACATCGAAGTAAATAATAATAATAATAATATAATAAGTGAATTAAAACGAATATCACCAATATATAAAATTAATTTATATAGTAATAATTTTAATATTGAAGATAACTTAAGTAATACTGACATACCTTTTATTTGTGAACCATATTTGACTAATCATCTTGATGAATATAATAAAAACTATAATGAAGTAGTTAAATTACAAAGTTTTTTTAAAAAATATGAGGGTTATAATTATTTAATTCCTGATGGTCAATTTGATAGTTATACCATCAAAGCTATAAATCAATTTCAAGAAAAATACACTTCAGAAATATTAGAACCATGGGGTTTAAAGCTAGGTACTGGTAATGTCTATAGCACAACTTTAAAAAAAATAAATCAGATATATTGTGAAGTAGAAAAAGAAAAAAATTCATTTATTAAATTAAAATTAAAATATATTGAAAATAATAACTTGGCTAAAAGTATCTACTATTTAAAAGATAATATATGGCAACAACTTATTTCTTACGATAATCACGAAACTAATACTGTTACTGCTTTAACTAAAGAAACTAATTTAGAAATAGCTTTATTTGAAGAACTTAATTCATGGGTAGGGGAAGCAAGTTGGTATGCTTGGAAATTAGGTAATTATGCTGCTTCGCGTGATTTTCCTAAAGGCACTATGTTAAAAGTCACTAACATGAGTAATAGTTCAAATCAAGGTAAAAGTGTTATTATTACTGTTAATGATTATGGTCCTGAACTTTGGACAGGTAGAATAATAGATTTAGATAAAGTAGCTTATCAACAGATAGGTAATTTAAGTGGTGGTGTAATGCCAGTTAAAGTTGAATTAATTAAAGAATAAAATGATTAAACTAGAAAAAGTAACTAAATATTACAATACAGGGACTTATGCTTTAAAGGATGTTTCTTTAGAAATAACTCCAGGTGAATTTGTTTCCATTGTTGGACAAAGTGGTACTGGTAAGACTACTTTAATTAGGTTAATAATTGCTGAAGAAAAACCTACAGAAGGTAAGATTATAATAGGAGGTTGGGATATAACTAACATTGATCAAAGAGAAGTGCCATATTTACGTAGACAGATTGGTGTTGTTTTTCAAGATTTTAAATTACTTAAAAAGAAAACAGTTTTTGAAAATATTGCTTTTGCTTTAGAAAGTTGTGGTGTAGCCTATGATCGAATATTTAAAGTAGTACCTCAAGTCTTAAAAATAGTTAACTTGGAAAATAAATCAAAACATTACCCGGGTCAATTATCAGGTGGTGAGCAACAAAGAGTAGTTATTGCTAGGTCGTTAGTGCATAAACCTAAATTAATTGTAGCTGATGAACCAACTGGTAATTTAGATTCATTGAATGCTAAGGAAATAATTGACTTATTAAAAAAAATAAATGAACTGGGGACAACTGTAGTTTTAGTTACTCATAATCGTGACATTGTGAATAATTTGAAAAAAAGAGTTATTACTATTGATCAAGGACAAATAGTTGGTGATCAACTTAAAGGAAGATATATATTATAATAAAAATATGATTTCAGAATTTACACGTATATTAAAATTTGCTTTTCAAAGTTTTTTTAGAAACTTTTGGTTATCGGTAGTTACCGTAATCATTATTTCTTTATCTTTGTTTTCTATTAGTTTATTATTAATGGTAAATATTTTGACTCAACATGTTTTAGAAGTAGTAGAAGATAGAACTCAGGTCTATATTGATCTAACGTCTGAAGCTACTAATGAACAAGCAGAAGTATTAGTATCAGAACTTAATAAATTACCAGCTATTAAGGAATCTATCTTTATTACTCCTGAACAGACTTTAAATGAATTTAGAATAAGGCATGAAAATGATGCTTTAATGCTCGAATCTTTAGATGCATTAGACGAAAATCCATTTAAAGGAAGCATTAAGATAACTGTTCATGACATTCAAGATTTTCCAGTAATCTTGAATGAGCTTTCTAAACAAGATTATTCACCGTTTTTAGAGATAGAAGATACTGAATTTAATGAAGCTAAACTTTTGATTGAAAGAATTTCTGAATATTCTGTTAAAATACAAAAAACTTTCTTTTTTATTAGTTTAATTTTCATTATAATTTCGATATTAGTTGTATTTAATACTATTCAAATTGGTATTTATACTCATCGTGAAGAAATAGGTATTATGAAGTTAGTTGGAGCTTCAAATAGTTTTGTTAGGTCACCATTTTTAATTGAGGGGTTTTTATATAGTTTTATTGGTTTTGTATTACTTCTTTTTTTGTTATATCCTTTCTTATCCCTTATTCAGCCTTATGTTGACGGTTTCTTTACTGATTATACCTTAAACTTAGTAACTGCCTTAAATCATAATTTTATTAAAGTTTTTGGTTCTGAGTTATTAGTAGCTATAGTTATCACTATATTTAGTAGTTTACTTGCAGTTAGAAAGTATTTAAAAGTTTAGATAATAAAAAAATCCTTTCTTTTAAAGTTAGGATTTTTTATTATTTTATTTTTTAATAATACTAATAAATTTAGCAGGTTTTAAGGTACCATCATATCTTCTTATTTTACGAGTTGTAACTTTTACTAAACCTTCTATTTTAGCAAATAAGGTATCGTCATTTCCTCTCTTTACATTATTACCTGCTCTAAACTTAGTACCACGCTGTTTAACTAAAATCATGCCAGCTTTTGCTACTTGTCCATCATGTCTTTTTAAACCTAAACGTTTTGATTGTGAATCTCGTCCAAGCGATGTAGAACCGCCTGCTTTCTTATGAGCCATATAATTTATGTGTTAAATTTTGATTGTTAGTATAATATCTTAAATTGATTAATATGTCAATTATTTTATTCCATATTATTTATGCTTTTTCTTAAAATGTGATATAATCATTATGTAATTATTAATAAATATATCTATGAAAAAAGTACTAATTTTAAGCCTATTATTAACTTTTTGTTTAATTAGCTTAAACACCTTAAAAGCTCTAGAAACTGATGAAAATACTCTAATTTTAGATGAAATAACTGCTGAAACATTAGGTATTAATGAACCAACAATTCTACCTACCAATAAAGTAGGCTATTTTTTAAAGAATTTAGGTCAAGCTGTTAGGACTGCTGTAACATTTAATCGAGAGAAAAAAGCAGAATTACAACTTAAATATGCTAATCAGAAATTATTGGAAATTAAAAAGATGGCTGAAAATGCAACAGATGATCCAGAACTTCAAACTTTAATCGAAAAACAGCATAAGAAATATAATCAATTAATGGATAGGGTAAATAACCAGATAACTATTATTAAAGAAAAGTCCGAAGTTGAGAATGTTAGTGAGTTACTGGATAAAGTTGCGGATAATCAATTTAAACAACAACAATTACTCGATAATTTACATAAAAAGTTAAGTACAGTTGTTAGTGAAGAAAAATTAAATAAATTAAAAAGTTATCGTGAACAAGCTTTAGAACATTTTGGTGATTTGATTGAAAACGTTGATCCAACTAATATTAGAGAACGTTTAGAGAAAGTAACACATAATCAAATCAATAATCAATCACAAAATATTCAATACTTAAAAACCATGGAAGAATTAGGTGATACTTTAGGAAATAAAGATTTCAAAGAAAATTTTTTGGAAGCTAAGGAAACATTAAGAGAAAGATTTATTGAAAATTTAAGTAGTAATCCAACTCCAGAAGAAATTGCTGAGTTTGAAAAGAAGTTAGAAAACTTAATTTCTAATGAAGGGTATAAGATAAGAGTAATAAATTATGTTGATGAGAAAATAACTGAAGCTAGAAACAATAATTGGGATTTAAATCAATATCATGAAAATTTAGATAAATTGAAAGATAATAATATTGCTATACTCAAGAAAAAATTAGAAGAAGCAACTACTGAATTAGATAAAGAAAATATATTAAAGTCATTAGAATCAGCAGAATTACATTCAGTTCAGTCTTTAGAACAAGTTAAAGAGAGTTTAGATAATAATTCTACTTTACAAGCAATAGATGCGGCTAAAATGAGGCAAATGGAACAGTTTAATGAACGAGTTCAAAATATTACTGATCCTGAAAAGATTGAAGCAATTAAAGCTAATATCAATTCAAATACTGGCTTAAGAATTGAAATGAATAAAACTGAAGATAATATAATGAATAAGTTAGATACCTTAATTAAGGAAAAAAAGAGAAAACAGGATAGAATAAATAAATCATTAGAAGAAGTCAAATAATACAAAATTAAAATAGAGGTACTACTACCTTTATTTTAATTGAAAAGATTATGACTTTCTATTATACTGTAGATAAATATTAATAATAAATATATATGAATCAGAAAGTAATTGTTGCTTTGTCTGGGGGTGTAGATTCATCAGTTGCTTGCTATTTACTCAAAAAACAAGGTTATGACATAGAAGCAGTTTTTATGAAGAATTGGACACCACGTAGTCAAGCTGAAGGTCTTTTAATGTGTCCTTTACTTGCTGATGAAAAAGATGCTCGAATAGTAGCTAGTCAACTAGGTATTAAGTTTAGTACTGTTAGTTTTGAAAAAGAATATAGAGAAAATGTTATAGAATACTTATTTAAAGAGTATCAGGCTGGTAGAACACCTAATCCTGATATACTTTGTAATAGTCAGATTAAATTTAAAGCATTTCTAGATTATGCTTTAGTTAAAGGTGCTGATTACGTAGCTACTGGTCATTATGTTAGAAACATAAATAATCGATTATTAAAAGGAGTAGATAATAATAAAGATCAATCATACTTTTTATTTCAAATAACTAAGAAACAGTTAAAAAAATGTCTTTTTCCAATAGGAAAATATAATAAAGAAAAAATAAGAACTTTAGCTAAAAAATATGGCTTAGCAACTTATGCTAAAAAAGATAGCCAAGGTATTTGTTTTGTAGGAGAAGTTGAAATAAAAGAATTTTTAAAAACTAGAATTAAACCTAAAAAAGGTGATATAATAACTACTGAAGGTAAAAAAATAGGGGAACATGACGGTGTTTGGTACTATACAATTGGACAAAGAAGAGGGATTGGTGTTGGTGGGGGTATCCCGTTTTATGTAGTAAATAGAGATTTAAAAAAAAATATATTAATTGTGGCTCGTGGTGATAAAGATGATTCTTTGTTTAAAAATGAATTGATTGCTTCTGAAATGTCTTGGATTAGTAAGAAGCCTAAATTTCCTTTAAAATGTAAAGCAAAAATAAGGTATAGGCAAATAGATCAAGTTTGTTTGGTTAATAAGAAAAATGATGAATTAATAGTAAGTTTTAAAGAAAAGCAAAGAGCTATAACCCCTGGACAATTCATTGTATTTTATAAAAAAGATATTTGTTTGGGTGGAGCTAAAATAATATAATTATGAATAAATTAATTAATAAACCATTACTGGTTTTAACTGATGTGATTTTAATTTTAATCGGTTTTTCCTCCCTAGTTATTTTCTTAACCGGTGATTATCTAAAATTAGCTGGAAATTTTATTTTTTTATTTCTTATCATATTACCTCAATATTTCTATTCACATTCAAAAAAACATATTTTAAGTAGTAATTTAATAGATTTGTTTACAGTAGTTATATCATTTGGTTGCTTTACTAATTTAATTGGTACATTGGGTTTTTATCAATATACTACTACTTGGTGGTATGATTTGATTATTCACTTTATTAATCCAATATTTATCTTTACATTAACCTCACTTTTTGTTATTTTATATCAACATTACTTTTTTAATAAAGTAAATATAGTTTTTACTTTAATAGGTAATTTTCTATTAATTATTTTTGGTTCATTTTTATGGGAATTCTTTGAGTATTTACTAGATATAATTTTTGGTACGATGATGTTTGGTCAAAATGGAGAAATTTATTTAGATACGATATCGGATTTAGTTGCTGATATAGCTGGAGGTTTAGTGGCAACAATTATTATTTATACCTATTTCTTTAAATACGCTTTAAATAATTTAAATTTTAAACATGACAATTAATGAAATCAGAAAAAAATATTTAGAATTTTTTAAATTAAAAAATCATACTATTATACCTTCTGCTTCTTTAATCCCTGAGAATGATCCTTCGGTTCTATTTACCACGGCTGGTATGCATCCTTTAGTCCCCTTTTTAATGGGTGAAAAACATCCTGGTGGTCAACGTTTAGCTGATGCTCAAAAATGTATTAGGACTGGAGATATTGATGAGGTTGGAGATAATGGTCATTTAACCTTTTTTGAAATGATGGGTAATTGGTCACTAGGAGATTATTGGAAAAAGGAAGCAATTAATTGGAGCTGGGAATTTTTAACTAATTCTAAATGGTTAGGTTTAGATCAGAATAAAATAGCTGTCTCTGTTTTTCATGGTGATAAGGATTGTCCTTTTGATGAAGAATCATATAATCTATGGCTTGAACTTGGTATCAAAGAAGAAATGATAGTCAAACTTGGGAAAAATGATAATTGGTGGCCAGCTAGCGGTAATTCAGTTGGACCCCAAGGTCCTGATACGGAAATTTTTTATTGGACTAGTCAAGATAAAGTACCAAATTATTTTGATTCTAAGGATAATAATTGGTTCGAAATTTGGAATAATGTTTTTATGGAATATGAAAAAAATAAGGATAGTAAATATTTACCATTAAAACAAAAAAACATTGATACGGGGCTTGGCTTAGAACGAACTGCTGTAGTCATGCAGAATAAAAAATCAGTTTATGAGCTAGGAGGTTTTAAGGAAATAATAAATATAATTAAAAATGAAGCCTTAGTATATAATGAAATTTCAGCTCGGATAATTTGTGATCATATTAGGGCTGCTGCTTTCATTTTAGCTGATCCATGTAATATTTCACCTTCTAATTTAGATCAAGGTTACGTAGTTCGAAAATTAGTAAGAAGAGCTATCAGACACGCTAAAAAAATTAATATTCCCACTAAAATAAATATTACAACACCTCTAGTTGAAATTATTGTTAATCAATATGGTAATATTTATCCTGAACTTAAAAATAATAAACAAAGGATAGTTGAAGAATTAGATTTTGAAGAGAATACTTTTGAAACTACTTTGGAAAAAGGTTTGAAAGTATTTACCAAATTATCAAATAAAAATATATCAGGTAGGGAAGCATTCAATTTGTATTCGACGTATGGTTTTCCTTTAGAAATTATTCAGGAATTAGCTAAGGAAAAAAATATCAAAGTTGATGAAAAAGCTTTTTATCAAGAGTTTAAAAATCATCAAGAACTCTCTAAAACAGCTACTCGCGGTAAATTTAAAGGGGGTTTAGTTGGACATAGTGAACAAGCAATTAAATACCATACTGCTACTCATTTATTACATCAAGCTTTAAGAGAAGTTTTAGGTGGTCACGTTGAGCAAAGGGGTAGTAATATTAATGATGAGAGGTTAAGGTTTGATTTTTCACATCCAGAAAAATTAACTGATAAGGAGAAAAAAAAAGTAGAAGATATTATTAATAATAAGATAAAAAAAGATCTTAAAGTTTATTTTAAAGAATTAAGTGTAGCTGAAGCTAAAGAACAAGGAGCTATTGGTTTGTTTGGCGATAAGTATGGTAATCGAGTTAAGGTCTATCATGTAGGTGATTTTTCTAAGGAAATTTGTGGTGGTCCTCATGTTGAATCTATTGGAAGCCTAGGTAAGTTCAAGATAGTAAAAGAAAGTGCTTCTTCTAAAGGAATTAGAAGAATTAAGGCTATTTTAGAGTAAATACATGATTGTTTTAATTACACACATATGGCGGTTTCTAATTAATTAATAATAACATTTCA
>CAZSGB010000030.1:0-8355 GCA_964606355.1 uncultured Gammaproteobacteria bacterium
TGACATATGCCTCTAGACTAGCAGAAAAGTGCAATATGTGTATACACATTACCTATTAATATTCAAATTATACCACTATTCTGTTATAATACAAAGAAAATATGGCTAAAATTAAGCCATGATTGCGTTTTAAGCCGTAATTGGTAAAATATATACATCTTAAGTATGAAACATGCCTATACCTCAATTAAAACAAGTTAGATCACCTCGTAATTGGCAAGATAGAAAACCCCCTATTAAAAAAAGAAGGTCTAAAGTTACTAGAGTTAAAGTTCGTTCGGAAAAAACGAAAAAAGTTTTTGATATTCAAAAAGCTAAAGAGCCTACTAAAAATATCTTACATTTTTTCTTTATTACTTTACCCGTCTTTTTATTTCGATTTACCTGTAGATTTTGGAAACGATTAATTGTTTTAGGAATACTTGGCCTTATCTTTGTTATTATCATGTTTATTTGGTATGCCCGTGATTTACCCAAACCAGATAAACTAATGACTCGTGATGTAGCTGAAAGTACTAAAATCTATGATCGGACCGGTGAACACTTGTTGTATGAAATACATGGTGAACAACAAAGAACTATTATCCCTCTTACTGAAATACCGGAGTATGCTATTTGGGCTACTTTGTCACTTGAAGATCAACAATTCTATGAGCACAAAGGTTTTTCTTTATGGGGCATGTTTAGAGGTGTAATCTTAAGTACCTTAAGAGGCAACCGAGCTCAAGGTGGTTCGACTTTAACTCAGCAACTAGTTAAGAATGCTATTCTCACTGATGAACGAAGTATTAGTCGCAAGATTAAAGAATTAATTTTGTCATATCAAATTGAAAGAAAATATTCTAAAGAAGAAATCTTACAAATGTATTTTAATGAAATACCTTACGGTTCTACAGCTTATGGTATTGAAGCTGCCGCTTTTAATTATTTTGGCAAAAGTGCTAAAGACTTAACACTTGGTGAAGCTGCTATTCTAGCCGCCCTACCTCAAAGACCAAGTTACTTTTCACCTAATGGTAGCCATATTGATGAGTTATTTGCTCGTCAACAATATTGTTTAGATCAAATGGTTAATTTAGAATATATTACCCAAGAAGAAGCAGAAATTGCTAAAAATGAAGAGATTACCTTTAAGCAACGAATTGAAGGGGTAATTGCGCCTCACTTTGTTTTCTATGTTAAAGGTTTACTCAGCGAAAAATATGGAGAGAAGATGATAGAACAGGGTGGTCTTAAAATAATTTCAACTCTTGATTATGATTTACAGCTTAAAGCTGAAGAAATAATTGAAGAACAAGCTGAAAAAAATCTAAAAAATTATGATGCTTCTAATGCTGCTTTAGTTAGTCTTGATGTTAAAACCGGACAGATCTTAGTGATGGTTGGTTCAAAAGATTTTTTTAATGAAGAAATTGATGGCCAAGTAAATATTGCTACTTCCTTAAGACAACCAGGCAGTTCTTTTAAACCCATAGTATATACCGCAGCTTGGGAAAAAGGTTATGTACCAGAAACTGTAGTCTATGATTTAGTTACTACTTTCCCAGCTGAGCCTGAACCATATACTCCACATAATTATGATAACCACGAAAGAGGCCCTATTTCTTTAAGAAGTGCTTTAGCTGGTTCTTTAAATATCCCAGCAGTTAAAATGATCTACTTAACTGGTATTGATAATGTTTTAAACTTAGCCGAAAAGCTTGGTTATACTTCTTTTGCCGATAGATCACGTTTTGGCTTGTCTTTAGTTTTAGGTGGTGGCGAGGTTAAATTACTCGAACATGTTAATGCTTATGCTGCTTTAGCTCGTGAAGGTAAATTCTTAAACACTACGTCAATTCTAAGATTAGAAGATAATAATGGGAAAGTAATGGAAGAATTTAAACAGGAAAGAGCAGAAAAAGTAATGGAACCAGATGTTGCTAATATTACTTCTAATGTTCTCTCGGATAATGAAGCTCGGACTTTTACTTTTGGTGCTTCTAATTACTTAACTCTGGGTAGTACACCAGTCGCAGCTAAAACTGGGACTACTAACGATTATCACGATGCTTGGACCTTAGGTTACACGACTTCTATTGCTACTGGTGTTTGGGTGGGTAATAATGATAATTCGGAAATGAAAAAGGGAGCGGCTGGTGGTACGGTCGCTGCCCCTATTTGGCAAAAATTCATGAGTGAAGCAACTAAAACATATCCTACTGGTAATTTTACCGGGGCTAGTTACAATATCCCTAAAAAACCAATGTTGGGTGGTGAAGCTGGTAGTGTTAAAGTTAAAATTGACTCTATGTCAGGGTTACTTGCCACAGAAAATACGCCCCAATATTTAATTATTGAAAAGGCTTTTAAACAAGCCCATAATATTTTACAATATGTTAACAAAAATAATCCATTAGGTGACATACCTGCCAACCCAGAAACTGATCCTTTTTACTCTGCTTGGGAAAAAGAAGTCGCGGAATGGGCTTTAGAGAATGAAATAGTTAACGAAGCGCCTCCAGCTCATGAAGATAATATTCATAAGGCTAGTGACAGGCCTAATATTACTTTTGATTCACCAAAGAACAATCAGGTTGTTACTGATAGTTTTATTACTCTTAATGCCTACGCTAATGCTAATCATGGTGTAGTAAGGCTTGAATATTATTTAGATAATACCTTGCTTAATACTATTTATTCAGAACCATATTTATTTAATTACACTATTCCTTATAACATATTAAATGGTGAACATAATTTTATTGCTAAAGCTTATGATGATTTAGGTAATATGGGTGAAGCTCAAATACTTATCAACATTAACCGTGAATCTTACTTAAATATTAACTGGTTAGAACCAAATACTAGCACTACTCTTAATTCAAGTGATTTTCCATTTAATTTAATCTTATATATTGATCAGGTGGAAAAAGTAAATAAAATAGATTTCTATTACCAATTAGTTGATAGCAATAGTTCTAGTTTTCTAGGCTTTATTGATCAAGTTTATACCAATAATAACAAGATAACTTGGGCTTCTCCCCCAGCTCTTGGTGTTTATCATGTTTATCCGGTTATTACTGATAATAATAATCAGTTATTTACTGGTCCTAGAATTACCATAAGTATTGAATAATATGATTATAAAACCTGGATTATATTTACATTACAAGAATAAAAAATATAGAGTGCTTGGTACTGGTAAAGATAGTGATACTTTTGAAGAATTCGTTATTTACGAAGCCAGATATAACAACCCTAAAAGCAAACTATGGGTTAAAAAGAAAACTTCGTTTTTAGAAGAAGTTGAAATTAATGGAAAAAAAGTTCCTAGATTTAAATTTATTTCATAAGTAACAGAAAAGAAGAGCCCATGCAACTCTTCTTCTCTGTTTCCCTTTTTACAGGGTATATGATTAACGGCCCTGTTTTTTTAATTTAGATAATCACTAAAATAGGCAAGGCCTTAATCTATACGCTTATTGTTTAATCGGCATTACTATATATAAATAATCACCGTTTTTTTCTGCTCTCATTACACCCGGAGCATTATCACTGATTAATTCTAAAATTACTTCTTCCTCACCTAGATTACTTAGTCCATCTAAAAAGTAACGATAATTAAAGACTACTTCATTATCTATACCAATTACTTCAGTTGATAAATTAACTGTGTTTTCACCTACTCCACTATTAGCAGCAGAAACGATTAATTCATTCTTTTCAGCAATCAAATTAAATTTAACATCATTTACACCTGGTTTACAGAACAAAGAAACACTTTTAATAATCCGTGATAATTCTTCTACCCTAACCTTAGTCTTAGTCTTATTATCAATTGGAATTATTTGTTGATAATCTGGATATTGACCTTCAATTAATCTAGAAATTAATTCTACTTCTTCATTTAAAACAAACATGATTTGGCTATCATTGATGTATAATAAAATTTCATCTTTGCTTGTTTCAGATAATATTCTACTTAATTCTTGTAGAGTTCTAAGTGGCACTATTATTTTATTTTCTTCACCACTTGTTTCAAGTAAAGCAATTCTTTTCTCAGCTAAGCGGTAACTATCTGTACCAGCCAAAGTCAATATTTTATTACTTATATCAAATAGCACTCCACTTATTTCTGGCCTTGATTCATCAAGGGTGACAGCAAACATTACTTGGTTTAAGGCTTTTTTTAAATCACTACTCTTTAATTTATATTCCTTATTCTTACTTACTTCTGGAATAACTGGGAAATCTGAAGCCCCTATACCTTTTATGTATGTCTTATGATTTTGACACTCTACATAAATGGTCTCGTCTTTAAGCTCTAAACTTATCTTCTCATTTGGTAAAAGATTAATATAATCAGCGAGTAATTTTGCCTGAACAGTAAAGGAGCCTTCTTTTTCAATTTTGCCCCTTAAATGTGTTTTAATTCCTATCTCTAAATTTGTTGAGCTTAGATTAATTAAACCATCTTTAACCTCAAGTAGAACATTATTTAAAATTGGTAAAGTCGCACTACGACTAGCTATATGACTTACATTTGATAAGGCTTTGTTAAAATTTTCTTGAAGGCATGTGAATTTCATAGCTTTATTATTATTAATATTTAATATATTTATTTGATTACTATAATAAAGGGTGTTAATATGTTCAAAAGTTTTTAAATTATCTATTTTTATTACTTAAAAGTTGTTAATTATTTTTTCTAAAGTGGTAATAATAATTTAATACTTTCTGTATAACTTTCCTTATTTCTAATTTAACCATTTTCTCTGTTAATAACTTATTTTTTTATTAACCATTAGTTCATAACTTATGCTTTTCTTTTCCTCATACTTACCTAGAGGTTATACAGAGTTTATTGATAGAATTTTTGTTTAATTAACAGAATATCATTTTTCATCTTCTCATCTTTATCAAGTAAGACTGATATTTTATTACAAGCATGAATAGCTGTTGTGTGGTCTCGGCCCCCTAATTCTTGTCCAATGGAAGGATATGAAGACTTAATCTCCTCTCTCATTAAAAACATCACAATTTGTCTTGGGGTAACTAATTCTTTACGTCGACAGTTACCAATTATATCTTCAATAGCTATATCAAAATAGGTAGAAACAATTTGAATTATCTTCTTAGGCGTAATTGTGCCACGAACATTAGAAGTATTAATGTTTTCCATAATTAACTTAGTTGATTCTAAGGTAATTGGTGAATTATTTAATTGATGATGTCCAACTATTCTATTTAAAGCACCTTCTAATTCCCTGATATTGTTCTGAATATTTTCTGCTAAGTATTGAATCACTTCTTTATTAATCTGATACTCTTTTTCATTAGCTTTTGATTCTAAAATAGCGATTCTAGTCTCTAAATCAGGGGCTGAGATATCAGCAATCATCCCCCACTCAAAACGAGAGACTAACCTTTGTTCAATATCAGGAATAGCTTTAGGTGGTCGGTCACTGCTTAAGATGATTTGTTTATTATTCTGGTGTAGGGCATTAAAAGTATGGAAAAATTCTTCTTGAGTCTGTTCTTTACCTGAAATAAATTGAATATCATCAATAATTAAGACATCAACTTTGCGATAGGCATTTTTAAATTGATCAGTGGTGCCGGTTTTAATAGATTGGATATAGTCATTAGTAAATTTTTCTGAACTAACAAACAATACTTTTAAATTTGGGTTGTTGATTAACAGATAATTACCAACAGCTTGAGCTAAGTGAGTTTTACCAAGACCAACCCCGCCGTAAATAAAAAGAGGGTTATAGGTAATACCCGGTTTTTCGGCCACAGCTTTAGCAGCTGCACTAGCTAATTCATTACCCTTACCAACTACGAAAGATTCAAAATTGTATTTACTATTAAAGCCAAATTTATTTAATATCTTATTCTCTGGGGTCTTTCCTTCAAAGTTATTTGTTTCAGTTCTAGGGGTAATACCATCAAGCTTTGGTTTAGCAGCCTGTGGTTTAATGGTCTCTACTATGAAATCAAGAGAAGTAACTTCTTCGTTAGTAATGTTTTTTAAAGCTTGCAAAATCTGTTCTTTATATTTTTTTTCTAACCAAGCTTTAGTAAAAGCATTAGGCGTACCAACTATTACTTGGCTACTCTCTAAGGAATTAATAAAAGTATTTTTAAACCAAGTAGTAAAATTAGCCTTACTAATTAGAAGTTCTAATTCGCCTAAAACGGCTTGCCAGAGTTGATCATTGGTCATAATTGTTTTTGTTTTTAATTATTTAAGGGTAGCTAGAATAATACCACATATATTATATTTACAAAATATCCTCAAAAGAGAACAAGTTGTAGATAAGCTGTGGGTTATTTGGTAATAAATAATTACTCTTTTTAAGGCGTTGACTTTAAGTTATAATATTGATAGACTTAAAATCATTAATATTATAAATATATGCCTAAAAGAACATATCAACCTAAAAAAAGAAAACGTGCTAAAAAACATGGTTTTAGAAACAGAATGTCTTCTAGTAATGGTAAACGTGTTATTAAGAAAAGAAGAGCCAGGGGGAGAAAAAGCTTAACTGTTTAAGTAGTTTTTATGTCTCTTAAATTACATACCATTACTAAAGAACGAAATTTTAAAGAGATTGCTAAAAAAGGTAGAGCTGTTAGAAATGGTGAGATTACTTTAAAGATATTAAAGAATGAAAATGAGTATAATAGTTTTGGTATTGTTATTTCTACTAAAGTATCAAAGCTAGCTACTAAGCGTAATCAATTAAAAAGAAGAATCAAAGAGATAATTAGAGATGACTTAAAAAATCAAAAAATAGGTTACAAGGTAATGATTTTAATAAGCCCAAAAGTTTTAGAAAAAGAATATTCTGAAATTAAAGAATCAATACTGGGTCTCTTTAATAAAGCAGGTCTCTATGATTAAAAAGATAATCTTAAAATTAATAAAAATATATCAAAAAACCTTATCACCTGATACTGGTTGGCTAGCCTATAAAAATAAGTATGGGCATTGTAAATATTATCCAACTTGTTCTAATTATACTTATCAAGCTATTGAAAAATATGGGGTAATTAAAGGCCTTTTAAAAGGTTTTTCAAGAATTTTAAAATGTAATCCTCTTTCTAAAGGTGGTTATGATCCATTAAAATAAAATTATGTTTGCTACACTCTATCAAACAATACTTTATCAACCAATCTTTAATTTATTAGTCTTTTTTTATAACGTTTTCGGTGATCTTGGTTGGGCTATAATTTTTTTAACTATCATTATTAAATTAATACTTTCTCCTTTTTTTATCCAATCTATTAAAGCTCAAAGAGCGATGCAAGCTATTCAGCCTAAATTGGAGGCTTTAAAGGAAAAATTTAAGGATAGTAAAGATAAGTTAGGTCCGGCAATGATGGAGTTATATAAGCAGGAAAAAGTAAGTCCTTTTTCTTCATGTTTACCTCTTTTGTTACAATTTCCTTTTTTAATAGCTGTTTTCCAAGTATTTAGATCTGGCTTGTCTAATGGTAGTTTTGAATTAGTCTATCCATTTATTCAAAACCCAGGTTCCTTAGAGCCACTAGCCTTTGGTTTAATTAATATGAGCGTTAGAAGTATACCTTTAGCAATACTTGCTGGTTTGGCTCAATTTTGGCAATCCAAAACTATGATGGCTAGGGGAAAAGACGTGTCTAAACAAAATAACATGGCTTCTGCTATGACTAAGCAAATGATGTATATGATGCCAATTATTACTATCTTTATTGGTATGTCTTTCCCAGCCGGACTTACTTTCTATTGGTTTTTAACAACTTTACTTAGCGCTTTACAACAAATATATATTTTTAGAGAAAAAAAAGTTGAAATAATACCAAATAAATAATATGAATATTACTTGGGAAAACTTAAAGAATTTACCAGTTTTTACCCAAAGTAATGAGCAGTTAGGTAAAATCTGTGAGCTTGAGATAAATAGTAATACGCATAGTATTAGTAGGTATGTTATAAGGAACTCAGAAATGATTAAAAGGTTAACTGGTGAGAAAATATTAATCTCCCCTTCTCAAGTACTTAGTATTAATGAGAACAAGATGATCGTTGAAGATAATGTGGTGAATAATAAAGTTTTAGTTAAAGAAGCGGCTACAGTTTAAAGATAAACAAATAGATATAAAAAAGAGGTGGTCACTTAATATGAACCGCCTTTTTTGCGCCCTCTGTTTGAAAATGCGCGAACCGTTTTTGAGCGAAAAAACCGGAGCCGCTCCCACCCCAGTCGCGTCTTCGGCGCGGTGAGCAGGCTGGCAAAAATTCCTGGTGGGGATGACACTCCACCCCCCTTCCTTTTTGCCAGCCTACTGGAGGAGAAAATTCTCTGTGATGGTGCGATTTACAA
>CAZSGB010000031.1:0-8262 GCA_964606355.1 uncultured Gammaproteobacteria bacterium
ATCTTGAAAAACAAAGAACCAAGCAATAATAGCTAAGATAATAAAAAGAGTAAATATTTTAAAATAGAAACTCTTTTTTAGAGGTAAAACTAAGATAATCATAGTCCAAATAACTAATAATATCATAGCTGAACCAAAATCAGGTTGAAATATTACTAAAGCAATCAAAACTCCAGTAATTAAACCAGAAATTAAAATATATTTTAGAACTTTTAAATCCTTAGCATATAGACTAAAAAACTTAGCTAAGAAAATAACTAAAGCTAATTTAACTAGTTCTACTGGTTGAAGATTAGTGCCACCAATTTCAAACCAACCACGCGTACCACCTAAAGTAATACCTAAGCTTAAAACAAAGAGTAAAAGTAAAAAACTAATTAAAATTACTACCTTATAATAATCCCCCCAAAAATGATGATTAATGAAACTAAATAAAAAGAATAAAATTAAACCAATTAAAACAAATACGACTTGCTTAGTAAATAAGCTAAAATCTGGTTGAATAGTATTAAATTGTAATGAATAAAGAGCAGCTAAACCAAAAAAAATTAACAATAAAATGTTAATGATTAAAAACCAATCAAAAGATCTAAATTTTCTAAATATTTTAACTGGCATTTAATTAATAGGTTATTAATACAAACTCTTCACTTCTCCAGGTATCTTATAAGTTATCCCCGTATCTAGCAAGTCAACATATGGATAGACTTCAACTTTAGTGATTCGGGGTAATTTTTCAAACCAACTAACTTCCCCTACTCTCTCCATGTTACTTAGGAACTCTTCTATTTTTGTTTGATTAACGCCTACTATTTGATCATTGGAATAAAGTAAAACTAAAAAATCTGTTTCCCAAAAATTATATATTGTATTATTAAATGCTTTAAAAGTTACTTTACTCCTTGGTTCTAGCCCTGAAGGTGTATATTCCATATCAGTTATAGTAAAATTAGTATCCGGTAAATTCTCATGTGGTTTAATTAAAGTCATTTCTAATCCTACTATTTGTAATTCAGGTATCCCAACCCTAGTCTGAGACTGATTAGCATAGCTAACTAAATATCTTTCTTGATTAGGTAATAAATAGACCGTAGAACTTGGTGAAGTATATAAGTTACTTTGAAATTTATAGACTAACTTATCAACTTGCCATCTTTCATTAGGATTAACTATCTTAGCGACAAAATCATATTTACCGTCTCCAGAGTAAATTACTGTTGCTTCACTTATTTCTAAAGATTTTGGCTTAATAACATTGTGATAGGCTTCAAAATCTAAATTCATTTTACCAATACCATTAATAGTTTCATCTAATTTTTTTTGTTCAATAAAATGATTAGTCCACCCATAAATACTAAAACTAACAGTCACGAGACAAATTAAAGCTAAAAAAATAGTTAAAGCCTGTTTAAACTTACTTAAATTAGATATGACAAAATAACCGAATTTAAGCTTTTTATCAGAGATGTCATTTATTTCATAATCCATATGTATATATTTTAACATATTTCCCATTTTAAAGAAATCCTGATATAATAAGAATGATTTAAAATAATATAAAAATATGTTAGAAACTTCAAAAGATCTTCTAAATTTAGTTATAGCTTTCTGTGTCCTCTGGTTTACTGTTTTCTTATGTTGGATGCTATTTTATTTTGCTTCTATCTTAAAAAAAATAAATGATGTTATGGGTAAAATGACAGGTACTCTAGAGGCAGTAACTAATTTTTTTGAGAAAGCTAAAGAAAAGCTAGATAACTTTGGTTCTTCCCTCTCTGTTATTCTGGACTTGTCACAAAAAATATTTGATAAAGTAATTGAAAGAAAGAGAAAAGCTGTAGCTAAGAGAAAAGCAAATAAATAAATTTCTTTTAAAAATATGCCCTCATGCTAATAGACTCTAGTTTGAGGGCTTTGTTATCAAGCAATCATGTTTATCCATTTACATACTCATAGTCATTACTCTTTACTTGATGGTTTATCTAAAATAGATGAATTAGTTAAAAAAGCTAAAGAGTACAAAATGAATTCACTGGCCTTAACTGACCATGGTGTTATGTATGGTGTAATAGAATTCTATCAACAATGTAAAAAAGCAGGCATTAAACCAATTATTGGCATGGAAGCTTACGTGGCTCTTAATTCTAGACATGATAAGCAAGGTAAAGCAGATAAAGACTATAATCATTTAATCTTACTTGCGGAAAATAATATTGGTTATCAAAACCTTTTAAAATTAACTACATTGGCTCATTTAGAAGGTTTCTATTACAAACCACGTATTGATTGGGACTTACTTGAACAATATCATCAAGGTTTAATCGCCATGACAGCTTGCCTTCGTGGTGAAATACCAAGAAGCATTTTAAAAGATGATACTAAGACTATAAAAAATAATATAAATAGATATCGTAATTTATTTGGCTCTGACAGCTTTTTCTTAGAGTTACAACATAATCCAAATATACCTGATCAAGAAATAGTAAATAATAGGTTAAAACAACTTTCTCAAGAAATGATGGTGCCTTTAGTCTGTTCTAATGATATTCACTATTTAAATCCAGAAGATGCTGAAGCTCAAGATATATTACTTTGCTTACAAACTAAAAAAAAGCAAGCTGATCCTGATCGTATGACTATGCTAGGTGAAGATTTCTCATTTACTTCGCCAGAGGTTATGGTTGATCATTTTAAAGACGTACCTGAAGCTATTGCTAATACTCAAAAAATTGCTGATCGATGTAATGTAACCATTGAATTGGATAAAGTACTCTTACCTCATTTTGAGGTCCCGGGTAATAAAACAGCTGACGAATATCTAGAAGAATTAGCTAGAGCTAATTTAAGTAAAAGATATGGTGATAATATTACCGAAGAAATTACTAAGAGATTAAAATATGAATTAGAAGTAATTCAAAAAACTGGTTTTGCATCATACTTTTTAATTGTCCAAGATTTTGTTAATTGGGCAAAAAATAAGAATATAATTGTAGGGCCAGGACGCGGGTCGGCAGCTGGCAGCATTGTCTCCTACCTTTTAAATATTACTAACATTGATCCCATTAAATTTGAACTCATTTTTGAAAGATTTCTCAACCCAGAAAGAATTTCCATGCCTGATATTGATTTAGATTTTGCTGATACTAGGCGTGATGAAGTCATTAATTATGTTTCCGATAAATATGGTCATGATCATGTTGCTCAAATTATTACCTTTGGTACTATGGCAGCTCGAGCCGCTCTTCGAGACGTAGGTCGAGTTTTAGATTTACCCTATACCTATTGTGACAAAATGGCTAAAATGGTTCCCATGTTTTCTACTCTAGATGAAGCTTTAAAAAACGTTGATGAATTTAAAGAAATCTATAATCATGATCCCCAAGCTAAGAACTTAATTGAATATGCTAAAAAATTGGAAGGTGTTTCTAGGCACTCTTCAACTCATGCTTGTGGTGTTTTAATTACCCCTAAACCCTTAGATCAATTCGTGCCTTTACAATATTCAACTACTGATAATGAAACCTTAGTTTCTCAATACTCACTTCACCCCATTGAAGACCTAGGGCTTCTTAAAATGGACTTTCTGGGTCTTAAGAACTTAACTAGTATTGAAACTACTTTAGAGATTATTGAAAAAACTGAGCATAAAAAGATTAATATAGATAAAATACCACTTGATGATCCTAAAACATTTGAACTCTTTAAAAAAGGTCAAACCACTGGTGTTTTTCAACTTGAATCCTCGGGTATGAGAAGATACTTAGTTAGTTTAGATCCTTCAACTATTGAAGATATTATTGTCATGATTTCGTTGTATCGGCCAGGACCTATGGAACTCATACCCGATTACATTGCTCGAAAAAAAGGTTTAAAAACTATTACCTATTTACATCCTCAGCTTAAACCAATTTTAGAGAAAACCTATGGTATTGCGGTTTACCAAGAACAAGTTATGCAAATAGCTCGAAAATTAGCCGGTTTTTCCTATTCAGAAGCTGATGTTCTACGTAAAGCTGTTGGTAAAAAAATTAAGAAGTTACTTGATGAACAAGAAGGTAAAATGATTGAGGGTATGATAAAAAATGGAGTTAATGAAAAAAATGCTAAACAAATCTGGGAATATATCTTACCTTTTGCTAGATACGGTTTTAACCGAGCTCACGCTGCTTCTTATGCTATGATTTCATATCAAACCGCCTATCTTAAAGCTAATTATCCAACGCAGTTTATGGCTGCTCTCTTAACAGCTGATCAGGGTAATACTGATCGCATAGCTTTAGAAATAGTCGAAACTGAAAAAATGAATATCGAAGTAACCCCGCCTGATATTAATGAAAGCTATACCATCTTTACTATGGTCGTAACTCAAGAAACCAAACAAAAAGCTAGAATTAGGTTTGGACTAGGAGCGATTAAAAATGTTGGTGAACATATTACTAAGATCATAATTCATGAAAGAAAAACCAATGGCTTATTTAAAAACTTAACTGATTTCTTAAGTAGAATCCAGAATAAAGATTTGAATAAAAAGTCATTAGAAAGCTTAATTAAATCTGGTGCTTTAGATAAATTTGGAGAAAGAAATCAATTACTATTTAATATAGATAAATTACTTAAATTTACTAAAAGACAAGATCCGAGTAATAAACAATCTGATCTCTTCTCTAAATCTGGTATCAATAGTACTTTAACTCTTAACTTAGAAGAAACCAAAAGTGCTACTAAACAACAACGTTTAACTTGGGAAAAAGAATTACTTGGCATTTATCTATCAGAACATCCACTTGATGAAGTAAAACATCTTTTACCTCATGATATTACCTTTATTACTAAACTTAATAACTTACCAGATACAAAGCTGGTTAAAATAGCTGGAGTAATTCAAAAAATAAAAAAAGTAATTACTAGAAAAGGTGATCCCATGTTATTTGCTACTTTGGAAGATACGACGGGAACAGTTGAAATCTTAGTTTTCCCTAAAGTTTTAGAAAAGAGTAAAGAAATGTGGTTAGAAGATAAACTAGTATTGATTACAGGTAAGATCTCAGAAAAAGACTCCGAACCTAAAATATTATGTGAAGCTGTTGCTGATTTAAAAATAGAAGAGATGAAGAATAAAATGTTAAATATTAATATCCCTAAAAATACTGATAAAGAAGTAATTAATGAATTAAAAAGATTACTTGGAGAATCAAAAGGTACTATGATAGTATTTTTAAACCTTTATACAAGCCAAAATATTAAAAAAGTAAAATTAAAACAAGGTATTAATTATACTAATGAATTAAATAATAAGTTAACTAGTCTATTAGGTGATGATAATATAAGGCTGAGCTAGACAAATTAATCAATAATCTATATACTCGAAATATATGTATCAAGGAGAAAATAGAATAATTAAACCATCATATAGAAATATAATCATAATCTTTGTTATCTTAGCCATTATTTTAGTAATGGCCATCATGTATTTTTCCTTGTCTCAAGCCATAATCACTCTTACTCCTGAATATGAAAAACAAAACGTAGGTTTTGCGGTTCAAATAATTAATGCTGAAATTAATGATAGTACTAATCAACAAATATCTGGCTTGGTTAAAGAAGTAATCATTGAAAATACTAAAAACTTTGAAGCCGGAGAAATAACTACTACCGAGAGTAAAGCTTCTGGTCAATTAACCGTCTTTAATGATTATTCTGATGCCCAACCTTTAATTGCTAAAACACGTTTTGAATCTCCAAATGGTTTAATCTTTAGATTACCAGCTGGTGTAACTGTGCCGGCTAAAAGTACTTTAGAAATAACCGTTATTGCTGAAGAAGAAGGTGAAGCCTATGAAGTAGAGCCAGGTGATTTTACTTTACCAGCTCTCTCGGAGTGGCGTAAACAATATGTTTATGCTAAAAGCACTGAAAAATTTAAGAGAGGTCAAGTAACCAATAATATTATCAATCAAGAAACTATTGATCAAGCTACTTTAACTCTAAGTAATGAACTTAAAAAACAAGCCTTAAATCAAATAAATAATGAATTAACTGGTAACCAAAGTATTATTGAAGATTTCTTAACCATAGAAGTCTTTAAATACTCAGTCAGCGTAAAACCACCAAGTAATGAAGATACTTTTGAAATATCTTTAGGCTTAGTAGTTAAAGCCTTAGTAACTGATTTAAATCTTTTAAAAGAAAAAGCCATAGCTTCATTGCCTAGTATGTATATTACCAAAGGAACGCTTACTAAGATAGATAATGATAGCTTTACCTATGAAATAACTTTACTGGATAATAACTCAGAAAATTTAGTGGCTCAAGTTAAAGGTGAATATATTTTAAGTACCGCTAACGTAGAGATAAATAAAAGTGAATTAAAAGGCTTATCCAAAGAAGAAGCTATAATATATTTAGAGAACTTAAATGATGTTACTAAAGCAGAAATACGTTTACCTTTCTGGTCTAAGCTAATACCTTCACTTGAAGATCATATTAATATTGAAGTTGTTGAATAAATTGACAAATTAGTTATATAATCATATACTATTTAATACAGAATAATTGAGTTAACTACCAATTAACTACTTCAAATCATGAAGTCGAATAATTCGCTAAATTCTGTAAAAATATGAGAGTGCTTAAGCTTTTTGTTCTGGCTTAAGAAAACAGGTGGAACCGCGGAGTAATCCTTCGTCCTGAAATAACATATTATGTATGTATTTATTGGATGAAGGTTTTTTAATTAATAATTAAATAAAATATATGGATAAAAATATTGATAAAGTACGCCACTCATTATCCCATTTAATGGCCATGGCCGTACTAAATAAATTCCCTAAAGCAAAATTAGCTATTGGACCAGTAATTGAGAATGGTTTTTACTATGACTTTGATCTAGGTGAAGACAAGATTACTGAATTAGATTTATTAAAATTAGAAAAAGAAATTAAAAAATTAATTTCTTTAAATTTAAAATTCAAAAAAAGTATTGTTAATGATAAGCAAGAAGCTCTAGAAAAAGTAAATGGTGAATTTAAAAAGGAATTAATTAATAAATTTCCTAAAAATGAAAAGATTTCTTTCTATGAATCAGGCAATTTCACTGATCTTTGTTCTGGGCCTCACGTTAAAAGTACTAAGGAAATAAATAAAGATGCCTTTAAACTAACCAAAACAGCTGGTGCCTATTGGCGTGGTGATGAAAAGAATAAGATGTTAACTAGAATCTATGGTATTGCCTTTCAAACTAAAAAAGAATTAGATGAATACTTAACCATGCTTCTTGAAGCTGAAAAACGTGATCACCGGAAACTTGGTAAAGAATTAGATCTCTTTACCTTTTCCCCTCTAGTTGGTAAAGGTTTACCCCTTTGGACTGCCAAGGGTACAACTATACGTAGAGAATTAGAAAACTTCATTGTTAACGAAGAAGTTAAACGTGGTTACCAACATGTTAATACACCAGATATTGCTAAGATTGAATTATATGAAAAGTCTGGGCATTACCCATATTACAAAAATTCCATGTATGCTCCTATTAAAATAGATGATGAACAGTTTATGCTTCGTCCTATGGCTTGTCCGCATCACTTTGAGTTATATAACTCAAAACCTAGAAGTTACAAAGAATTACCATTTAGAATAGCTGAACTAGCTAAGTTATATCGTTATGAACAATCCGGTGAGCTTACTGGTTTAATGAGAGTTAGAAGCTTTTGCTTAGCTGATTCCCATATTATTTGCGCTGACTCTTCTCAAGCTAAATCAGAGATAAATAATGTATTAAATTTAATTGAATTTGTTGCTTCTACTTTTGGTCTTACCATGGGACAAGATTATTTATATCGACTATCACTTGGTGATAAGAAAGATACTAAAAAATATTTTGAAAATGATAAAGCCTGGACTGAAGCAGAAAAAATATTGAGAGATGTTCTAAAGAAAAGGAAATGTAAATTCATTGAAGCTCCAGGTGAAGCTGCTTTTTACGGACCTAAAATAGATTTTCAAATGAAAAACGTTTTAGGTAAAGAAGAAACAGCATTTACCGTTCAATATGATTTTGTTATGCCAGAAAGATTCAACTTAGTCTATGTTGATAATCAAGGAAAAGAAAAGAAAACTGTTGTTATCCATAGATCATCAATTGGCGCTATTGAAAGAGTAATTGCTTTCTTAATTGAACATTATGCTGGTGCTTTCCCCTTATGGCTTTCCCCTCTTCAAGTTAAAATATTATCAGTTGGTACTACTCACCAAAAATATTGTGAA
>CAZSGB010000032.1:0-8148 GCA_964606355.1 uncultured Gammaproteobacteria bacterium
CTGCGACAGGTCAATTTATGTAGACAAAACTGTCCGAAGAAATGGGTGCATGCCAATGCTTCTCATAAAATATAAATAAAATATGATAGAAGATAAAAAACTAGAGAATATTCTCTTAAAAAACGAATTGATCTCCAAGGATGCCTTAGAAAAAGCTAAGAAAGATGCTAAAAAAGACAATGAAAAGCTATTTGACCATATTATGGAAAATGAGCTGGTTAATATTGATAGCTTGTATTCACAGTTAGCTATTTTTTATAACATTCCTTTAATAAATCTAAAAAATGAGACAATTAGAAAAGATGTCTTATTTTTAATACCTGAACCAATTGCTCAAACCCATGAAATATTAGCTTTTAATAAAGATGCTATGGGTATTAGCGTAGCTACCACTGATCCTACAGATTTACAGACAATAGAATTCTTAAAAAAAAAGTTAGAAACAGATTTTAAAATACATTTAGCTACGCCTAAATCATTTAAAGAAGCTTTAAAACAATATCACCAAAGTATTGAAGCTGAATTCAAGAGTATTAGTGATGATCAGGATGCTCAAAATGAAGATAAGAATTTAAAACAATTAGCTCAAGATCTACCAATAATTCGAATTGTAGACACTTTACTTGAATATGCCATTTTTGAAGAAGCTTCAGATATTCATATTGAACCAACTGAAAAAGATGTTATTATTAGATATCGTATTGATGGCATGCTCCATGATGTTATGAATTTACCCAAATCAGTTAAATCGGGTATTGTGGCCAGAATAAAGGTCCTCTCAAATTTAAAGCTTGACGAACATAGATTACCTCAAGATGGTAGGTTTAAAATTGCTAATCAACAATATCGTGTGGCATTTAGAGTTTCAATTATACCTGTTTTTGATGGTGAAAAAGTAGTCATGAGATTACTTAATGAAGCAGTTAAAGCCTTAACCTTAGAGCAACTTGGACTTCAAGAGAACCCATTTAAAATCTTGAGAACTAATATAGAAAAACCACATGGTATGATTTTAGTAACTGGACCAACTGGTAGTGGTAAAACCACTACTCTTTACACCATCATGAATGTTTTAAATAGACCAGAAGTTAATATTTCTACAGTTGAAGATCCAATTGAATACCGAATGCCAAGAATAAATCAAAGTCAAGTCAATCCTAAAATCGACTTTACTTTTGCTAATGGTTTAAGATCATTACTCAGACAAGATCCAAATATTATCATGGTAGGCGAAATTAGAGATAAAGAAACTGCTGAAATTGCTATTAACGCAGCTATGACCGGTCATTTAGTCCTATCCACTCTCCATACTAATGATGTAGCTTCCACGCCTCAAAGAATGCTAAATATGGGTATTCAACCCTTCTTAATTAGTACTACTCTCAATTGTATTCTAGCTCAAAGATTAGTTAGAAAAATATGTAAAAATTGTATTATTAGCTATAACTTAGATAAGCAAGTAATTGAACAACTAAGCAGGCATTTTGACTTGGAGAAGATTAAAAATTTCTTAATTGAACAAGGTATGCTATCAAATAAAAAGAATTCTTTTGAAAAAATATTATTTTACAAAGGTAAGGGCTGTAAACAATGTAATCTTTCAGGTTACAAAGGTAGAACTGGTATCTATGAAATTATGGAGAATACGCAGGCTATTTCCGAATTAATATCACATAAAGCAACGGCTGAAGAAATAGAAAAACAACATCAAACAGAGAATAATCTATCATTAACTCAAGATGGCTTTATGAAAGCTTTAAAAGGTATAACTTCCATTGAAGAAGTATTAAGAGTAACTCAAGAATAATATATGGCTATTGATTTACAACAAGTTAACAATTTAGAAAAGATGATAAGTAACAAGTTGTCTTGGCATAAAAAATTATATGAAATTTTAACTGAAATCTCAACTATTTCTACAAAAGAAAAACAATTCTTCATGCAAAATTTAAAAGTCATGGTTAGAAGTGGTTTACCACTTGATAAGGCTTTAAAAACTTTATCAGTTCAAACTAGAAATAGAAAATTCAAAAAAATTATATATAATTTATATAAAGATACAGAAAAAGGTATTTCGTTAACAGAAAGCCTTACCCGAAATAAAGGAGTTTTTAACAACTTAATTATTAGCATGATTGAATCAGGTGAAATGTCAGGTCATCTTGATGAAGTCTTAGATCAAATCTATTTACAAATTAAAACTTCAAATGAATTAAAAGGACGTATTAAAGCAGCTATGACTTATCCGGTTATTGTTATTATCGCAATGATTGGTATAGGTATTGGAATGTTAGTTTTTGTTATTCCTAAAATTACAACAGTTTTTGATGAAATGGATGCTGAATTACCCTTTGCTACTAGATTTTTAATTAACTTTTCCAATGCCATTGTAGACAATGGATTAATTACCAGTATCTCATTTATTACTTTCTTAATCTTGATTATATTATTCATTAAATCACCTAAAGGTAAGAAGATATTACATTACATACTTCTTAAACTACCAATTTTTGGTACTATAATTAAAAAAGTTAATTTAGCTAAATTTGCACGTACTTTAAGCTCTTTAATTAAAACTGATATTCCGATTGTTAAAACTTTCGATGTGACAGCTGAAACTATGGCAAACTCTTATTATAAAAACGCTTTGCTTGCTTCTTCTAAAAAGTTAAAAGAAGGTGTTAGTATTTCAGAATCATTGAGTGATTACCCTAATTTATTTCCACCAGTTATTATACAAATGATATCTACTGGCGAAGAAACTGGGAAAGTTGATGAAATACTTGCTGAATTGGCTTCTTTCTATGAAGATGAAATTGATCGAACTATGAAAACCTTACCATCAATTATTGAACCTCTATTAATGTTAATTCTAGGAGTCGGAGTAGCTTTTATGGCTATCGCTATCATTATGCCTATGTATAATTTAACCGAACAATTTCAATAATATGAATAAAAAAGGGGTTATACTTGCTGAAATAATCATAATAATTTTTATCATAATTATTGTTTCAACAATAGCTTACCCAAATTTTAAGAAATATACCCAAAATTTAGAAATAAAAGGCAGTACTAGACAACTCGTCTCTCATTTAAAAATCGCTCAACAATACACAGTTACTGAACAGGTAAAATATATAATACGTATCCAACCACTTAATAAAACATATTATTTAGTAAAAAATACAACCCCCGAAACTATAGTAGAAACTTATACATTAGATGATTCTGTTTATTTTAAAAGTAATACTGGAATACAAAATAATGAAGTTTCGTTTAATTTTGGTGGTGGTGTAGAATATGCGGGGCAAATTTTTATTTCACATTTATATACTGATATAACGACTATAGTAGATATTAAACCTTCAGGTTATGTTAATTGGCAAGAACAATAAAGGATTTTCATTAATTGAAGTCTTAATAGCTTTAAGTATTTTAAATATTGCGATTTTTAGTTTAGTTAGATTATTCCCGTTTGGAATGAATACTACCAAACAAGCTGAACAACGTACCTTGGCAGTTAACTTTGCCCAAGCAAAAATTGAGGAGTTAACAAGTTTAGGTTATGAACAAATACCAGTCGGTACTTTTGAAGAACCTTCTTTATCCATAATTAGTAACGATTTTGATGAATTTTCTAGGATTACTAAGGTAAAATATTTAAATAGTGATTTAAATGAAAGTCAATCAGATTTAGGTTTAAAGCTTATTGAAGTTAATGTTCTTTGGCTTAATATAATGACAGGAGAAACAACAACTTTAACTATTAGAACCCTTAATTCCCATCTATAATGTTTAATTCAAAATATAAACAAGGATTCACTTTAATTGAAATTATCTTTGCCCTTTCAATTAGTACTCTGATATTCCTGATAGTCTATGACATGTATCTTCTATCTCAAAGATCTTTAAATTTAAGTAATACGAATATGGAACTATTACAAAATGGAAGAATAATTATTGATCGTATAACACGAGAAATCAGACAATCACAAGACATTGTTACATCTATCCCTCCTACAAAAACTGAAGAAGGTTTTCCGCCGCCAAATGAATTTCAATTTCAAGACGGACATGGTGTGCCTAATGTTCAATATGTAAGATATTATCTAAGTGGTACTGAACTATATAAACAAAGGAAGGTCTATTACTTTTCAGAAGAACCAAATACTTATGTTTATTGGGATGCTTTAGACCAATATGGTCAACAACCTGAATCTCAAATCTTGGAAGATAAAATAATAGCTGAATATATTTCTGATATTGATTTTTATGGTGAAAACTTTACCAATATCGAAATTTGGTTATCTAAAAATAATATTGATGAACATATATTTAGTAGTGTTTGGGGAAGAAACTCAAGAGAATAATTATGGTTAAAATGAATAATCAATCCGGATATGTTTTAGCTACTATTACCATAATAATAGCTGTGCTTTTTTTAATGGTTTTCTTTTTTCTTGAATACATTGTAACTGATTCTAAATTAGCATATAGTCAAAATATAGCGACTGAAACATATTATTTAGCTGAAGCAGGTATTAATGAAGCTTTGTGGAAAATAAAGAATGATCCTACTTGGCAATCAAATTTCCAAACAGATCCTAATTGGTCTGAATCATTACTTAGAAATAATCCATTATCACCAAATTCTCACTATTTAGTAACAATTGAAAATACGGAATTAGCTGAAGCAGAAATAACATCAATCGCAGTAATAGATACTTCTAAAGCGAGTACTCAAAGAATTGTAAAAACTAAAGTTTTTCAAGCAATTAGTACTGTTCCTGCTCCTGATGTTGTATTATTCACAGATAATAGCATGACCTTCTATGGCGCATTGATAAATGTTGATGCCGGACACTTATTTGCTAATAACGATATTAATGCTAATTTTTTTAGCTCTGTTGATGTTTACGGAGATGCTTCAGCCGTAGATAATATTACAGTTTCTTGGACTTCAAATTTAATAGCTGACAAACTCTATTCAATAAACTATCCACCAGCCCCAACAGCTATTAGTATGCCTGGAATTGATTTTGATTCTGAAAGCGTTAATTCATATAAGAATCGTGCTGATCATCTTTATACCAGTTCTCAATTTGATAATTTACTTGATAGTACATCTCATTTGATTTTAAATGGTATAACTTATGTAACTGGTAATATTGATGTTGAAAAAGGTCATAATTTAACTGTAAATGGAATGTTAATTGCTGACGGCAATATTAATATTGGTAATAATTGGTGGCCATTCTGGAAAAGTAATCCAAACCTGTATATAAATTCCGATGGTACTAATCCTTCAGGTTTATTAACAAAAAGAAAAATTACTCTAGGTATTTTTTCTGATAACATCCAAATTGACGGTTTAGTCTATGCTGGTGAAGAAATATTAATTGCAGCAATATTTACTGACTATGGATTCAATGGTGGTTTATATACTAGAAATTTAAATGTTTATGAACTCTGGGATCAATTGAATATTACTTACGATCAAGCTATAATTAGCAGAGGATTAGGCATATCAGAAACTTCACCAATTATTAACATAGAACACTGGGAGGAAGAATATTAATATGTTACCACTTTATTTTAACAATATAGCCTCTGGTTTGGATATTAGTGAACGTGCTTTTAGGTTAGTTCAATTAAAAAAAATCAATAAAAAAATCAAATTAGCTAGTTATAATTATATTTCCGTACCTAAAGGAGTTATAATCGAAGGAAAAATAGTTGATGAGAAAAAAGCCATTGAACTAATTAATTCTTTAATAAAAAATATTAAAGGTCATAAATTATCAAATCGAAAAATTAATGTTTGTTTACCAGAACAAAAAACTTTTATTAAATTAATTAATTTAACATACCCAGAAGGTAAAAATATCTTGGAAGAAATAGTTCAAGAAGCAAAAAAACACATTCCTTATTCTATTAATGAAGTATATTTAGATTGGCAATATGTAAATGCTAAAGATAATTCTCAAATTTTAATTGGTGTTTGTCCTAAAGAAATTGTTGATAATTATCAAGATGTCTTAATTAAGGCAGAACTTATCCCCTGCTCTTTAGAAATTGAAGCGGTAACTTTAGCTCGTACCATTTTTCCATTCAAGGAAAAAATTACAGAACCAGTTATGGTTTTAGATTTAGGTGCAAAAAGAACAGGTTTATTTGTTTATTCAGAAAATACCATACCCTTTACTATTTCTTTAGGCTTTTCAAGTGATAATTTAACTGAAATAATTAGCAACCAATTAATGATTAGTTTAAATGAATCAGAAGAAGTGAAACATAAGCTAGGTTTAAATTCAGATAAAGCACAAGGTTATTCAGAAAGAATAATTGGCCCTGAAATAAAAAAATTAGCTCAGAGAATAAGAGAAGCTAATTACTTCTACTCAGAACATTTTCAGAATCAACAAGAAATTAAAAATCTCTATTTAACTGGTGGTGGTTCATATATGCCTAAATTAAATAATTACTTAGAGAAAGAAACAAAATTAAAGGTTCATCTAACGAATCCCTTGATGAATATAAGCTATGATAAAATCAAATTACCTGAAAATCAAGAATCATCATACACTACAGCTATTGGTTTAGCTTTAAAAAATCTTCTAATCAATTAATATGATCTGTTTAAATTTAATTTCACCTAAACAACAACAATTACTTAAAATTAGAAGAATTTATTTTTATCTTGAAAATTTGTTCAATCTTTTAATTATTATTAGTGTTTTAATTGCCATCATCTTAATTCCAATTAATGACAGGATTAAAGACATAAAAACACAAGTTGAATTAAAAAGACAAGCTGTAACTCAAAGTAACCAATTATTAACAGATAAAATTAATAATTTAAATGATAAAATTGAAGCCTTAAATACTATCCAATCATCATTTAATGATTGGCCTTTATTCTTAACAGAATTTTCAAATTTTGTACCAGAAAATATTGTAATAATTCAATTAAATGCTCAATTAAAAACCAATCAATTTAATGTTCAAGGTTATGCTAATACTAGAGAAGATTATCTTATTTTTAAAAATAATTTAGAAAACTCAGAATTATTTTATAACTTAGATACACCTATTACTGACCTGTTAAGAAAAACTGATATTACTTTCGAAATAAGTGGATATTTTAATAATATATGAAACTTAATTCAAAACAAATTACTAAATATTTAATACAACTTATTATTTTGTTTACAGTTTTATTGTTTATTGTAATACCATACACACATAATTTAAATTTAATTTATAAAAACTATACGACTGAAGCAAAAAGTTTAGAACTTAAATTTAAAACCGGAGAAGATTTTGAACAGTTAAGAAATCATTATGATGAATTAAATAATCAAATACCTACTTATGAAGAATTATTATTAAATCAGGGTGAAGAATTAACTCTAATTCAAGATTTAGAACAAATTGCTGAAAAATATAATTTAATACAAACTCTAACCCTTGACTTACAAAGAGACGAAATAACTGAAGATATCAGTAGTATACCATTTAATTTTCATTTAGCAGGTGATTTTTATAACGTTCTTGAATATTTAAATGAAATTTCAAATAAAAATTATAATTTAACTATTCAAAATTTAAACATTAAACAGGACGGACAAGGTTTAGAAGTAAACCTACTTGGGTATACTTACTGGTTATCAATATGAAAAAAAATAAATTGAAAATTAAATTACCTAAAATAAATATATTAATAATATTTATAGTTATTATAATATTAATATTAGGCTCTAGCTTGTTATTTATATTTAAAAATTATTATCATACTAATGAAGCAAGTAAACAGATATTAGAATATATTGATAAAGTTTCACTAAATAAAGTAGATTTGACGCTAACTGAAAATGTTATAAACAAATTAAATCAGGAACGTTTACCAATTAATTTTGATAACACAATTAACCCCTTTAAAAAAATTAATTTAAATGGGATTGAAGAAACAGAAGAATAACTTAAATACCTAAAAACAGCCCAATACTATTGGGCTGTTTTTTTATCTAATTTTTAATTACTTTTTAAGATAAGCATTAATAAGACTCATTTCAACATTAATAATGTTCACTCCACGCACATATTGTGGAAAGCTAATTAATGATTTCTTTTATTCTTCCATACTTT
>CAZSGB010000033.1:0-8019 GCA_964606355.1 uncultured Gammaproteobacteria bacterium
GTCGACTACATGTTAACAACTCACGCCTTGTCCAGAACTGGGTGGACTGATACACATAATTGACTTTAAACACAATTTAACATATACTGAGGATACAACTTAACAAGGCGTATCCTCTTTTTTTGAGGAAAACTTTGAGCATAATGTCACTCAAAGTAAGCTACTAAAAGAAACTTAATTTAATTAAGGAGTAGACTTAGTCGGGTTCGCCCGTTACAGCGTCAAAATTAAGTAAATGGTAAGGTGGTACCGCCAGCGATGGCCCTTTCAATGAGTGAGGGCTTTTTATTAAATCTAAAATTAAATATCTATGTCAAAAATTATAATGCCAAAGAGAGCTGAACTACATAACCACTTAGGCGCAGCTGTTGATCCCCCAATTATGTGGGCTATTGCTCATGAACAAGGTATTAGATTACCTTTTAAAAATTATTGGGACTTTGAAGACTTAATTACTATTGATTTTGAAGAACATTATAATACGGTAGCCCAAGTTGATAAAGAACTATTTCATTGGACCGAGTTAATTCAATCTTCACCAAGTGCTGTTGAAATGAGCGTTAAAACTATTTTTGGTGGTGGTTATCGTAAATGTAATATTACCACTCACGAAGTAAGGTTTAATCCTATGAAAAGAAATAGAGGCGGTGAACAAGATTTAGATCATATTATCATGGCTGCTCTACGGGGTATGGATAAAGCGGTGTTAGAGTATTCACAAGTTAAAGCAGGTTTAATTCTAATGATGGATAGAACTTTTACTCCTCAACTAAATGAAATAATTCTAAATAAAGCTTTAAAGTATCAAAACAGAGGTATTGTCGGTATTGATTTAGCTGGTCCACAATCTAAAAAATTTAAACTCAAAAACTACATTAAATTATTTAATATCGCTAAGAAAAAAGGCTTAGGGATAACGATGCATACTGGTGAAGAAGGGAATATTAAAGAAATGAAAGAAGTAGTTAAATATATAGTGCCTGATAGGATTGGACATGGTTTCTTAGCCTATAAAGATCACGATTTAATGAAAGAGTTAAAGAGAAAAAAGATTACTCTAGAACTCTGCCCAACTTCTAATTTAAAGTGTGGGGTAATTGAATCAGTAGAATTAATGAAAAAAATATATCAAACATTGTATAAAAATGGTCTCCAGCTTACAATTAATACAGATGGTCCCGAAATGTACAAAACTAATATATATAAAGAACAAGAGTTAACCATTGATCACGAAATCTTTACTAAAAAACAAATTAATGAATTTATGAAAAATTCATTTCAAGCTACTTTTATTAAATAAATATGCCCGAGTTACCTAAAATATATAAAGCTTCAAGTTTTGAAGATAATATCTATGCTAAGTGGGAAGAATCAGATTATTTTAATCCTGATAAATTACCAAATAGAAATAAGAAAACCTTCACTATTTCTTTGCCACCTCCTAATGTAACTGGTCAGTTACATTTAGGTCACGCTGCTATGCTAGCTTACCAAGATATTATGATTAGATATCATAGATTACTCGGTGACAAAACTTTATGGTTGCCTGGTATGGATCACGCTGCTATTGCTACTCAAACCGTGGTTGAAAAAAAACTAAATAAAGAGCATAAAACTAGATATGATTTAGGTAGAGATGGATTTCTAAAAGAAGTAAATGACTTTGCTGAAAATTCAAAGAAAATAATTAGAAATCAACTTAAAAAAATGGGTTCTTCTTTAGACTGGTCTAGAGAATGCTTTACTTTGGATGATGATTTATCGATCGCTGTAAAAACTGTTTTTAAGAAAATGTATGATGATGGTCTAATTTACAGAGGTAATCGTGTAGTAAATTGGTGTCCTCATTGTCAATCAACCCTGGCTGATGATGAAGTTGAATACGTAGAAAAAAAAGCACCTTTTTACTACTTTAAATATGGACCAGTTATTATTGGTACCGCTCGACCTGAAACTAAATTTTGTGACAAAGTAATTATTGTTCACCCTAAAGATGAAAGGTATAAAGATTTAATTGGTAAAGAATTTGAAGTTGATTGGATTGAAGGTAAAGTAAAAGCTAAAGTCATTGCTGATATTACAGCTGATATGAATATGGGTTCTGGCGCTATGACAATTACCCCAGCTCATAGCTTAGTTGATTTTGAATTAGCTCAAAAATATAATTTAGAAGTTATACAAATTATTGATAAGGTGGGTAAATTAACTAGTGCTGCTGGTCCAATGGCCGGCCTAGACGTAGAAAAAGCAAGAATTAAAGTTGTTGAAGTTTTGAATAAGAAAGGTCTAGTTCATGAAATAGATAATAACTATATCCATAACTTATCTACTTGTTACCGATGTAATACACCAATTGAACCATTACTTTCCAAACAATGGTTCATTGATGTTAATAAAAAAGTACCAACTAGGAACAAATCATTAAAACAATTAGCTTCAGAAATAGTCGAATCCGGTGAAATAAATATTATTCCCGCTAGATTTAATAAAACATATTTCCAATGGATAGATAATTTAAGAGATTGGTGCATTAGCCGACAAATCTGGTATGGGCATCGAATACCTGTTTGGTATAAAGGTGATAAAACATATGTTGATCATAAACCACCTAAAGAAAAAGGTTGGATTCAAGATGAAGATACTTTAGATACTTGGTTTTCTTCTTCTCTCTGGACTTTCTCTACACTAGGTTGGCCAAAAGAGACAGACGATCTTAAAGCTTTTCACCCTACAACTGTGGTGGAAACAGGTTATGATATTCTCTTTTTCTGGGTAGCTCGGATGATCATCATGTCTACTTATGTCTTAGAAGAAAAACCTTTTGCATCTATATATCTCCATGGTTTAATAAGAGATAAAGAAGGTAAAAAAATGTCTAAAAGCCTAAGTAATGGTATTGACCCTATCGAAATGATCGAAAAATATGGCGCTGATGCTTTAAGGCTTTCCATAATTATTGGCAGTACTCCAGGTAATGATACTAGGTTGTATGAAGAAAAAATTGAAGGTTACAGAAACTTTGTTAACAAATTATGGAATATTTCAAGATATATTTTAACTAGTGTTAAAGAGATCAAAGAGATTGAAGAAAAAGATTTAAAACCTGATACTATGGCTGATTACTGGATCTTAAATGAATTAAACAGAGTTATAGAAAATACTACAAATAATTTAAATGAATTTAAATTCTCAACCGCTGGTGAAGAACTCTATGAATTCACTTGGAACAAGCTAGCTAATTGGTATTTAGAAATCGCTAAAATTGAAAGTCAAAAAGATCAAATATTAACATATATTTTAGAAAAGCTCTTAATTCTCTGGCACCCAATGTGCCCATATATTACTGAAGTAATTTGGGAACAATTTAAGAGTCAAGAATTGTTAATGATTAAAAAATGGCCAGAACCAATTAAAATCAAAGAAAAAGAAATAAAAGAATTTAATTTAATTCAAGGGATAATAAGTACCATTAGAAATGCCAGAGCTGAACACAAAGCTAATACCAAGAAAACATATAGCTGTACCATCGCCACAAAAAATCAAAAATTAATTAATGAGAATAAAGAAATTATAGAAAGCTTAGCTAAAGTTAAAATTACTCCTAAATCACCTGGTCTTAAGTTACATTTTGCTAAAGCCGACATTATTTTAGACATAAATGAAAATCCCGAAGTAAAAAAGAATAAAGAAAAGAGTCTGACTAACTTAGAAAGATATATTTCTATTCAAGAAAAAAAATTAAGTAATAAAAAGTTTGTTAAGAATGCTCCGAAAGAAATAATTTTTAAGGAAGAAGAAAAGCTAAAACAAGCTAAAGCTGAATTAGAAAGATTAATGAATTAAATAAAACAAAAATCCAGACTTATTTGAGTACTGGATTTTTGTTATAAAAACTTTTTACATTTGTGTTTCTTCAGCAGCAGTTTCTTCTGCTGGAGCTTCAACTGGAGTTTCTTCAGTTGGAGTTCCCTCAACAACTGGAGTTTCTCCTTCAGCTGCGGTTTCTATTGTTTCGTCAGCTGGAGTTGGATTCATTTCATCTTGCATTTTAAATTACTTTCTTTGATTTATCAAATTAATAATAAATCATTACTTCTTAAATGAATTATTAGCATAATAACAAAGATACATTATTTTGTCAATAGCTTTAATCAGCTACCTTAAAAACCTCATCAATTGAAGTAATGCCATCTTTAGCTTTAAGTAAACCATCCTGGACCATGGTTACCATACCATTTTTAATCGCAATTTCTTGAATATCATATTCAGAAACCTGACCTGACAAGATAACCTTCTCAATTTCAGGATTCATGGTCATAATTTCAAAAATACCAATTCTACCCCGATAACCCAACATATGACATTTAGGACAACCCTTGCCTCTGTAAAATTTTAAATTATTTAATTCTTCATCACTTAAACGTTCAGCTGATTTAACAGGTATCTTACTTAAAACATTTAATATCTTGATTATAGTATCGTTATCTACTTCATCTACTACTTTACAATCTGGACATATCTTTCTAACTAAACGTTGACCAATAACAGCATTTAAAGCAGGTGACAAAAGAAAAGATTTAACACCCATAGCTAATAATCTTGGAATAGCACCTGAAGCACTGTTAGTATGAATAGTTGAAATAACTAAATGACCAGTTAAAGCGGCATTTAAAGAAACATCAGCTGTTTCTAAGTCTCTTATCTCACCTACCATAATAATATCTGGATCTTGCCTCACAATTGATCTTAAACCATTAGCAAAAGTATACTCTTTAGAATGATCAATTTGACTCTGGTTAATGCCTTCTAATCTGTATTCAATTGGATCTTCTAAACTAATTATTTTAGTATCTGACTTATTCAACTTATTCAAAATTGCATAAAGAGTCGTAGTTTTACCACTGCCAGTTGGCCCAGTTGCCACGATCATACCATTTGGTCTTTGTATTTCATGTTTTAAATCAACAAATGATTTACCACGTATACCCAAATCTTCAAAATTTAGACCAACCGAAGAAGATCTAAGTAATCTTAAAACAATACTCTCACCATATGAAGTTGGTACGGTTGAAACTCTAACGTCAACTTTGTCATTAGATAGTTCAATAGTAAATCTACCATCTTGCGGTTTTTCAATAATGTTTATTTTAAGTCCAGCTAACAATTTAATACGCGAAATCATTTTGGACCAATTCTCTAATTTTAGAATAGCTACTGTATGTAAAATACCATCAATTCTAAATCTGATTTTAACATCTTTAGCTTCAGCTTCAACATGAATATCTGATGATTCAGTTTTTAAAGCTGCTGCAATTAACAAAGTAACTAATTCAGTAATATTCACTGAATCAACTTTACCTTGTAATTCTTCAAAAGAACCTATTGAAACTTGAAAACCCTTTAAATCTTCTTCAGTAATATCAACTGTACCTGTTATTTCTCGATACTTAGGTACCTTTTCATACAATTTAAGAGCAAGCTGTAAACTATTATCTGAGATTAGATAAGTTCTAACTACTACATGTTTTTTGGCTGATAACTCTCTAGAAATTACTTGAATCTGTGGATTCATAGGATTAGTAGTTCCAATTCTTACCTGAGTACCCGAAAAGAAAAAGCTAACCACTTTTTCTTTCTTAGCTATTTCTTCAGGTATTAAACCAATAGCTTCAATAGAAACAGGCCAACCTTTTAAATTAATATATGACAAACCAAAAGAACTAGCTCTATTCTCAATATCTCTCTCATGACCTTTTTGATCTAATTCATCTAATTTGTCACTTAGTATTTCTGAAGTCTTTTCAGATGAAATATTTGGTAAACTTGTATTTTCTTCGTTAGACATATATATATCGTATTTTACTCAATTTTATGAATTAAAACAACCCTTTTAATTAATTAAGGGTTGTTTAACTATATATTTCACTACTATTTATTTGATTTTATCTTACCAGGTAAGATAGCAGCCCATCTCACTAACTTACTATAGGCTTTCCTGCCTTCAGTCAGTCTTAAATAGAGTAAAGTCCAAGCACTAGTTTGATAGGTAGCTAGAATTGCTCCTAAAAACAAGAAGAGTAAAGCAATTATGATGGTTGGAGCTAACATAATATTCCAAAAGGCTCCTGGAGTTTTCATAGTTTCAATAATCCCGGTCATAAAGAAGACTGAAAATAGGATACGAGAGAAAACATAGAAAACAAAACCAATTAAAATGTTAATAATAAATAAAATAGCTGCCATCTCTAAACTAATTAACCAATTCGCTACAAATAGTCTCCAACCATTCTTTAAAGCTTCAACCATCTTTTGCCCCTGAAAAACAACGTAGGCAGTAGCAAAACGAGCTACGAAAGAAACTATAATAGCAATTGGAACAAAGATTAAGAAATTAAGAAAAATGATAAAAACATTTAAAGACTCATTATCTCGAGCAAGGGTAGTAAGTAAGATAGGAGAAAGAATAAAGATTAGTAAACCATAAATAATTATCTTAGCAAAAAAGTAGATACCAAAAACTGCTTTAAAATTCTTACTACCACTTAAAATTAATTTTAAGAGAGTCTTCTTTTCATTTTTCTCAGCTAAAACTACTCCTTCCATAAAACCAGCTATTGAAGAAATAACCAACCAAATAAATGAAAGAATCAAAGCTAAGACAAAAACAAAAAAGAGAATCAAAAAGAAACCTCTAATAATATTAAAATCCCAACCTTGAAACAATGCTCCATTAAACAAAGTTTTAAAATTAAACAAACTTTCTGGTGAAGTACCTATTTTCTCAATCTGATCTAGTAACATCTGATATTCACCACCGTTACCTAAAAAAGCCACAAAAAAACCTAGTGGCCATAAATAATAATATTTCTTGGTAATAAGCCAAGCTTTATATAATATTCTACGATATAAACTAGTCATGGGGGTTTCTAGCTTAATGATTAATAAATATTTAAGTTGTCTAGTATCTATTATACTGTATTTTACCTAGTTTTGAAAAGAGCTTCAAACTCTTCTTTTTCAATAGTTTCTTTAACTAAAAGTGTTTCAGCTATTTTATCTAAATACTTTTTGTTCTTCGTAATTACTTCATAAGCTGTCTTACTAGCTTCATTAATTAACTTTGTTACTTCTTTATCAATAGCTTCAGCTGTTTTTTCACTATAATCTCTTCTTTCGTGTAACTCTTTACCTAAAAAAACCATACCTTCTTTTTCACCAAAAGTTCTAGGTCCAAGTGTTTCACTCATACCAAATTCAGTAATTAATTGCTTTGCAATGTTAGTAGCTTTTTTAAGATCATTAGAAGCCCCTGTTGTAACTTCACCAAATATTTCTTTTTCCGTAACATGACCAGCTAAAAGTACAGCTAACTCATCAATAAATTCACTTCGATTATGTAAATGTTTATCTTCAATTGGTAAGTTCATAGTATAGCCAGCAGCCCTACCTCTGGAAATAATTGAAACTTTATGAACCGGATCAGCGTTGGGTAAAATATGACTAACTAAAGCATGGCCAGCTTCATGATAGGCAGTTATCTTTTTTTCTTGATCTGACAAGATATGACTCTTTCTTTCAGGTCCCAAGATTACTTTTTCAATACTTTGAAATAAATCGTTCTTAGTAATTTTTTTTCTATCTTGTCTGGCCGCGAGTATGGCGGCTTCATTCAAAAGATTAGCCAAATCAGCCCCAGAAAAACCAGGTGTACGTTGAGCAATTAATTGTAAATCAGCATCTACTTCAAATGGTTTATTCTTAGCATGAACATCTAAAATAGCTTTCCTATCTTTAATATCAGGTAGATCAATTATCACTTGCCTATCAAATCTTCCTGGACGAAGTAAAGCTGGATCCAAAACATCAGGACGATTAGTAGCTGCAATGACTATAACGTTAGTATCTGTTTCAAAACCATCCATTTCAGTTAAAATTTGATTTAAAGTTTGTTCACGTTCATCATGAGAACCACCAAGACCAGAGCCACGTTGTCTACCTACAGCATCAATTTCATCAACA
>CAZSGB010000034.1:0-7875 GCA_964606355.1 uncultured Gammaproteobacteria bacterium
TTGTCGCATATAACTCTTATGAGGAGTCCAGAATGTGGGTGAACTTATTCAGTAAATAGTACACTAAACCACTAGTTACAAAACCTAAAATAAAAAGGTGAACCCTATCATATATTTTAACCATTGGTAACAATTCATGTAAAGAAACAAATACCATAGCACCAGCAGCAAAGGCCAAAAAATATGGTAAAAGAAATGGTGCTATAGCTACAGCTATTAGACCAAATACTACACCTAGTGGTTCAGCTAAACCAGAAACAAAAGCTACTTTAAAGAGAAAACTCTTTTTTTTGATTAGCCATCACTATCGGCATAGCCATAGCAAACTCTTCGGGTATATTATGCAAAGCAATAGCAATAGTAATCATTATGCCCATAGAAGTTGAATGAAGATAGGAATTAGCTAAAGCAAAACCTTCGGGGAAATCATGTAGAATTAAACCAATAGCACAACAATATGCCACTCTCAAAAGATGACAATTATAACTTTTCTCCTTAATTAAATGAGTATGAGGTAATATATAATTTAAAATGGCAATTAATACTACGCCACTTAAAAAAGTAAAAAATGCTTTTATAAAGCCAAGTCCAAAATAAGCTTCTGGTAATAATTCAAATATTGATATTAAAATCATAATACCAAAAGAAAAACCAATACCAAAACTTATACCACGTTTTCTACCTTTAACAATTATTGCTAAAAAAGCCCGATTAAGGTAGTTAATCCAGAAACAAAAGCTAAAAGTAATATTATTAAATAGGCTGATTTATCCATAAATATTATCTAATAATAACAAAAACTGATCGATTGACCAGTCCTCAAGGCAATTCATTAAAATTATTCCTTTTTACTAATTCTTATGCCCTGCCCAGTGATTATAGCTTGAGCTATTTTTTTATTAGCTGATCTTAGTATTCGTTGAAAAGTGCTTTGAGAAGTTTTCATTTTTTTAGCTGATTCAATTTGACTCAAATTATTTACATATTTTAATCTTAAAGCTTCAACTTCTTCTAAGCTTAAATTAGTAATATTTAATTCACTTAATGGAACCCCTTGAGGTTTAAAGAAACTACTTGAGGATTATAATTAATCCTTCTTCTGCCCCTTGGTCTTGGCATATATATATTTTATTTATTTCTGCCTCGTCTTAAACCAAAGCCTTTTCTAGGTTTACGGCCCAAACCTTGTCCACGTCCATTAAAAGGCCTAGCTTGTGGCTTAGCATCCTGACAACTACCCATTTTGACCGCCTGTTTTAGGTTCTTTACCAGCTGGACCACTTTTGTCGAAATTTGGCATACATTCATTTATTAGTTAATTAATACCTATTATGAATATATACCCATTACTACATTTTGTTAAATATTATTCACTTAAAGCTAAAAGATACATGATATAGACTCCAAGTATGAAACTAATAATTTGAACCAATGACTTTGACATTTTAGTTTCTTTATGAAGTTCAGGTATTAAATCAGCGGTCGCTATATATATAAAACCAGCAGCCGCAATTGGTAAAATATAAATAGTTAGAGATTCAATATACTTACCAAGTAATAAACCAATTATAACACCAATAATTGCTAAAGAAGCTGAAATTAAATTATATATAATAGCCTTTAACTTAGTAAAACCACTATGAATTAAAATGCCAAAATCTCCTATCTCTTGAGGTATTTCGTGAAAAATAATAGCAATAGTTGTAGCCATACCTAAAGGTATCGATACTAAATATGAAGCAGCCATAATTAGACCATCAATAAAATTATGTAACCCGTCCCCCCCCTAAATTCATTTTACCTAAATGATGTGGATGCTCTTTACAACTAGGTTCATAACAATGACGCCAATGAATGTATTTTTCTAGAACAAAAAATATAAAAATACCTAAAACAAGTAAAAAAGCTAACTTCGTGCCAAAACCTATTTATTCTACTACCTCTGGTAATAAATGAAAGAAGGCACCACCTAGTAAAGCTCCCGCTGAGAAACTAACAAAAAAAATTAAAACTTTTTTTAATTTATCTATTTGTATAGATAATGTTAAAACTCCAACTAGAGAAATCAAACTAACAATAATAGCACTAATAATTGAATATAGCCAAATTTGTAACATAAAATTTTAAATAAATAGTAAAGATAAAACAACAAAGATAGCAATCAAACCAATTAAATACAGTAATGTAAAAAGAAGTAGTTGTAAGGCTACTTTAATTTTATTTTGTAAAGCTAAGTAAATGGGATAACCAAAAACAATGGTTCCACAAACAGCTGCTGAAAAAACAAGGAGCATTAAAATTAAAGTGGAACCAACAAGCTCTGGAGGAGTTACGGCTAACTTACCAAAATAACTCAACAAGCTAGCAATAATGGCGCAATATAAGACAATACCTAAAGCCTGAAATAAGCCATAGCTAGATAATTTATACTTTTTCATATATTTAATTAATAACAAGCCCAGCATATTGACTTGATACCCAGCCTTCTGTTTCTTCATTAAGTTTAACCTTAAACCAGCCAGTTTCTTCTTCAAGAAATTCAAATCTCTCGCCGATATCTACTTTATCAATTATTTGATAACTTGTACCAGGCCCCATTCTAACATTTAACCAGCCCGTAGTTGTATCTAATACTTCAACATACTGAATAACTACCCCTTCTTCAATTATCGGTATTTCTTCTTTAATTTTAACTTTTGGTGAGATTATTTTTTGTTCTATTATTTGCCTTATAACTTTTTCCTGATTAAATTTATTCCAATAAGTAAAGGTATAAAATAATAAAGAATATAAAATTAAAAAGGCTAAAAATATTTTAAAATTTACTTTTCTTACTTCTTTTTTTATCTCTTGCTTTTTAACTGGCTCAATATCTTTAATAACTTGAGGTGCTTTAATCTCAACTTTCGGTAACTCTACTAAAGGTAAAACAATATCCGTTTTTTGCCATATATCATCTATGTCTTTTAAAGCTAAACCGCTAGCACTAATATAGAGTAAACTAGCCTTAACATCTCTTAAAACTGGTGAAGCTAAAGTCAGCTTAACATTGATTTTATCAGATAAATACTTTGTTAAACCTCTTAATTTAGAAGTACCACCTAATAATATTATTTCATCAACTTTTTCTTTGGATCTTTCATTGAAATAGAATAAAGCTGCATTTACTTCTTCGATAACGCCGATTAAAGCTTCTCCAATAATTGAAGAAATTATTGTATCTCCGGTTAAACCATTCTTAACCTTCAACGACTCAGCTTCAGCTACTTTAAGTTTAAGCTTAGCAGCAATTTTTTTGGTGATAAATTTACCGGCAAAATCCGCCGTATACGAATAACGAAGACCAGTTGAATTAAAAAATGAAATATTAGTAGTCATAGCTCCAATATCTACCAAACATACAGGTTTTTTAATTCTTTCATTAAATAGACCTCTAAATAATGCTAATTCTTCAATATCAAAATAATCAACTTGAAAATCTAAAGAATTAAAAAAAAGTTGCCATTCAGTAATTACTTTTTTACTAGAAGCAGCTACTAATATTTCTTGCTTATCGCCTCTTTTATACTTATTTAGTAATTTATAGGTATAGACTATGTCTTCTTGATCAAAAGAAAAATTCTTTAAGACTAAATTTTTAACAAATTCATTTTTCTCTATTAATCCATGCCCACCTATTTCTAATACTTTAGTTGAAACCTGACTACTAGGTAAACCAAAAATAATTTTTTTACCAGTAATAGCTTCTGGTTTGGCATCATTAAATACTTTATCTAAGGCTACCTTTAATTTTTCCTTACTTCTTATCCTCCCGTTAACTACAATATTCTCATTTAAAATAGTGCGTCCTAAATTTTTAATTACTATAGCGGAATCTTTTCTCTCTAACTCAACAACTTCAATGGAATTATCAGAAATATCTAGACCAATACTATTTTTTGTTTTAAACATGATTTAAATATTTATATTTATTATGTTTGTATTATACCATTTTTTTTTATTTTTGACGAATAAAAAAATACTTGACGAATAAATAGGATTTAAATATATTGTTAACCTAAAGCCACGTCTAAAAACATCATCACCGCAAAACCTGACATAGCTCCAATAGTAGCTATACTATTTTTACTTTGTTGAGATTCTGGTATTAACTCTTCAATCACCACAAAAATCATAGCCCCAGCCGCAAAACTTAGAGCATAAGGAAGTAATGATCTCATAGACATAACGATAACAGCTCCAATAACAGCTCCAATTGGCTCAACAATACCTGATAACTGACCATACCAGAATGACTTAAAACGAGACATATATTCTCTTCGCAGTGGTATAGAAACAACAAAGCCTTCCGGAAAATTCTGTATGCCGATACCAATCGCTAAAGCTATAGCTGCTGCAATGGTAGCTGAAGATAAATTAGCAGCCGCAGCACCAAAAGCCGTTCCAACTGCTAAGCCTTCAGGAATATTATGAATAGTTATAGCCAAGACCAGTAATATACTTCTGCTCCAATCCGTTTTGATCCCTTCTTTATATTCATTATTTTTAATTACATGTAAATGAGGTAATATTTTGTGAATAGTGAGTAAAAAAACACCACCTAATAAAAAACCGACAACTGCTGGAAACCAACCTGCTTTACCTTGTTCTTCGGCTAACTCAATCCCAGGAGCAAGTAAGGACCAAAAACTTGCAGCAATCATAACACCAGCTGCAAAACCAAGCATAGCATCTAAAACATAACGATTTATCTTTTTAAAGAAAAATACACCCAAAGCACCAAAAGCAGTCATTAGCCAAGTAAAAATACCTGCTATTAAAGCTTGGATAACAGGACTAAATTGTGATAAAAATTCTATTATCATTTAATTATTTTTAAATACTATACTATTTATTTATTCAAAATGAAAAAGTCATAAAAATAATCTTTTTCATATTATTCATCCTATCAAATAATCATCTATTTTAATAGATGATTATTTGATATTTTATAATATAGAACTTAATCTATTCATCGAATTATTTCTTTTTAGTAGCTTTAACCTTTTTCAAAACAGTTACTTTCTTTACTTTAGGTTTAACAATAACTAGCTTTTTAGCTACTTTAGGTTTCTCACTAGTTTTGATGGAAACTTTTGAAGTTAACATTTTTAAGATCATATCCAGCTTATCATTTATTGCTTCTAATTGCTTATTACTTTGTTCTGAACCCTTACCTCTATCTCCTTTATCAAAACAACTACTACAATAAATTGGTTTATCCTTAGTTGGCTTAAAAGGCACTTCACAATCTTTACCACACTTATCACAAACTGCTTTATACATTTGCCGATCACCAGAACCAAATCTACGTGAATCTCTACCTCCAGATCTTCTTGAATCTGAACCACTCTTAGTCCTAAAGCAATCACTACAATAGACTGGTTTATCACCAGTTGGGTTAAAAGGTACTTCGCAGTCATTACCACATTCATCACAAACTGCTCTGTGCATTTCTGGTCTTTTAAAATCTCTATCTCCATAACCCCTATTATTTCCTCGATTACTGCTTGGTCTAAAATTACCCATATTTTTATCTATCTAATATTAATTAACTAATCACAGTATAAGCTTTTATTCAATAAATAGCAACATTACAGCTGATTATCTTTTTTTCTAGATTTAAACCATTTAAAAATGAAATAAATTAAGCCTAAAACTATTAAATATGGAATAAGAGCGAAAAGAATGATTAAAACACTATTAATACTACTCACAAATGTTTTAGCTAAATCAGAAATCTTAACAAAACTAGCTTCAAAGAAATTAGATCTTTCTTCTGAAATATTTAAATTAATCGTTGAATATTCAATTTTAGAATCTAAATTCTCTAATCTCTTCTCATAATATTTAATAGTTCTTTCCTGATTAAATATCATATCATTTAAAGTAATCTTATCCTCTATTCTAGTAGCTTGATTAAATAATGATTGATATCTTACCAACCTTTCTCTTTCAATAGCCAGTTCTATTTCTAAATTAGTGTAACTACCAGTTACATCATCTGTATATTCATTAAAATTCTGTACTTCACCAATTTCTTTTAATTGGGAAATAACAGAATCATATTTAGTAACCTCTACTTTAATCTGATATCTACCGATAAAATATTCTTTAAAACCAGTACCATTCTTATCAACTTCTTCATTTAGTAAAAAAGAATCACTTGAACTAATAATATTCTTTAATTGGCTTTCAGCTTTTTGGAAGTCACCTCTTTCAACTTCAGTATTTAAGTTAGCAGTTTTAATTATTTGCCTATCTTCTACCTCTGGAGCAAAGCCTTCATCATAATATGGCATATTCACACTTTTGCCACTTACACCTAAGCTATGGGCCATATCTTCAGCTTGATAGGAAGCTATTGAACCCATGCCTACTCTATTTAATACTTTATTTGACAAGCCATTAGTACCAAAGACTAAGGCTAAAATAATTAAGAAAATTAGAATTAAAAGCCAATTTTCTCTTAATTTAAGAAGTAGTGTTTTTACTGACATAATAATTTAAGTTAATTATTATACCTCTATTCTATCAAAAAATTACCAATTTTAATAGGTAGCTTATTCTAAACTCTAAAACTAAATTAATTGGCATTATTAGTGATTTCTGTTTCTTCGAAAAATGATTTAATCTTTTCTACATCAGAGATATACTCACTCTCTTTTACTATTTCGTTGTCTTTATTATAATTTATTAAAACCTGACTTAATTCTTCAATTTTATCTACGACCCATGACTGATTAAAGATAATGTCTTTTAACCTATTATATTCTTGTTGATAGAGAGCGCTAAACGTTGTATTATCCATGAATCTATTCTTTAAAGTATTTACGCTTCTACCCATACCAGTCGGCCCGTGCAAAAATACAGGCTTATCTGTGAGCATCCTATCACCAATAGCTTCCAAATCTTTTGCAACAGAGGGAGTGATACAGATGTGCCCACTCTCACTCAAATTTTGTTTATATTCTAAAAATTTTGCCTGTCTAACAAAAGTCTGATCTACATTTTGTAATTTATTTTCACTGCCTTCTATTTCTATTTGAATACTCTCAAGTATTTTTTCATTTTTATTTTTGATAATTACTCCTATTTTTGGATTTAAAATTTCAAACATTCTTTTCATCCTAAAATCTTTCAAGGCTGAAACGGTGTTTTTTATATTTAAAACTTCTTTTAAATCTCCATATTCTGTAAATATTTTTTCATAATCAATTTGAGCTTGATCTTCAAGGATTTTTCTTTCATTTTCGGATAACTGTGAATCGTATTGTGTTTTTTGCTTTTTCATTGTTTCAAGAGCATCTTTTAACCTTTCCACATTTGAAGAATCTTTTTGACCAAAATCAGATATTTTGAAAGTAGAAGCTTTTTTATTCAGTTCATCAAAATCTGATTTGTAAGGTGTATTTACTGGTAGCTTTTCCATAAACTGACTTTTACTATAATTTATACTATTTTACAAACATTTGTATTAGTTCAAAACATTTCAGACAGATAATTGTTTTTAAGCAAATAATTCACAGGTGGCTGTAATTTTAGTTGCCAATGGGGCCGTTTAGTATTATACCAAATTAGATAATCCATCATCCTATGATTAATCTTATCAGTTTCTTTTAAAACAATCAAATGCCTTTAGAGTCCGAATGTAGCTGAACTTATTCAGATGCCAAAACCACAATTATTCATAAAACAACAAAAAACTCTTGTAAATACAGAATTTTTTAATCTGGCTCCGGGTCACGGACGAGGTTAGAACTAAAATATTTAATAAGTAAAAATAAATTATCTGCGGTCTTTAGACCGCAGTATTTAACGGTCTTCATCCTGATT
>CAZSGB010000035.1:0-7654 GCA_964606355.1 uncultured Gammaproteobacteria bacterium
CAATGTCAGGCCTTCTTCCGATACCCTGCGGCTTGCCGCAGGGAACTTCATTATAGGTAGCATTGTTTTAAGTATTCTATTTGGTCTTCTATTCTATAATTTTGGTTTTGGTCAGGCTATTGATAGTTCTTTTTCTAATCGTTTACCAGGAATCAATAAATTATTTAACAGAAGAATGGATCTTTGGGATAGAGCAGAAGAGGGCTTTATAATGGGTAATGTTATTGAAATATATGAAAATAATAATTTTGTTTTAATGACTTTACCAGATAAAAAAATATACTATGTAAGTGGAGATTATAAATTAATACCTGAAGTTTTTGAATTAGAAATAGGTCTAAGTATTGCGATAATTGGTGATTTAATAGATCGTAATAATTTTGTAGCTAAAATAATAAAACCTTTTCTAAGTCATGAAAGACCGGGTTTCTTCCCGCCTAAACCATTTTTACCATTTAATAGTGAAAGAAATATATTTCCTATGCGTAGTAATTAAGTGAGAGCCCAAAAAGTATCAATACTTTCTCACTTAATAATTAACTCATAAAAATATGAAAAGAAGTAATTTAATTGCTTTAACCGTTTTAACCTTAACTTTAACTTTAGGTTTAACCTCAGTCTATGCTGCTCAAAGTAATCGCATGAAGAATAAGGAATTTAATCAAGTCGATCGTCAGGTCATAGAATAAGCTTTAGACAATAATGATTATCAAGCTTGGTTAGGACTTGTTAAAGATACACTTCTAGCAGATCAAGCAACTGAAGAAAACTTTGCTGAAATGGTTGAAGCACATAATTTAATGCAAGCAGGTGATTTCGAAGCAGCTAGAGCTTTACAAGATGAATTAGGCTTTGGTTTTAAGGGTATGGGATTTGGTGGATGTAATAGATAAATTAATATATAAAAACACTTTATTTCTAAATAAAGTGTTTTTGTTTACATAAATAATTTAGATTGATATAATTAAATCTATGAAGATAAGAATAGATCAAGAAAATTGCATAGGTTGTGGTAGTTGCACAGCTTTAGCTAGCGAAACTTTTACTATGAATTCTAATGGTAAATCTGAAGTAATTAATGAAAAAGGTAATAGTGATGAAGAGATACTAGAAGCTGCTAAAGCCTGTCCGGTTAGTGTTATACATTTAACAGATTCTGAGGGTAAAAAAATATATCCTCAATAATTAATCTATGCAATATATTAACTTTAAAATAGGGGGTCAAGCTGGTTACGGTATTATGGTAACTGGTAAAATGTTTGCTAAAACTTGTATGAGGCAAGGTTGGTCTGTTTTTTGCTATACCGAGTATCCTTCTTTAATACATGGTGGGCATAATACCTATCAAGTTTATGCTAATAAAGAGTCTGCTCATTCTCAAAAAGCTGATATTCAAACTTTAATTGCTTTAGATGAAGTAACTATTAAAGAGAATACTAGAGAATTAATACATGGTGGAATAATAATATATGATTCCAGTCATGTTACTTTAAAAGAAAAAAGAGGTGATGTTGAATATATTGATTTACCAATGATTGAAATATCTAAAGAAATATGTGGCAGCGAATTAATGAAAGATACGATAGCTTTAGGAGCTGCTCTTGCTTTGTACCAAGCTCATTTTCCTGTTTTAGAACAAGTTATTAAAAATACCTTCCATGGTAAAGCAGAAGAAATGATTAAACAAAATATTGAAGCGGCTAAACGTGGTTATGAATATGTAACGCAGAAAGATAATTCAAAGTTTTTTGATATTAAATTGAATAAGATAGAAGGTGTTAATAATAGAATATTAATTACTGGTAATGAAGCCATAGGCTTAGGCGCGTTAGCTGCCGGTTGTAAATTCTATGCGGCTTATCCAATGACTCCAGCAACTGCTATACTTCATTTTTTAGCAGCTAATGAAAGAGAATATGATTTAGTGGTTAAACAGGCTGAAGATGAAATCTCTGTAATTAATATGGCCATTGGAGCTTCATTCGCGGGAGTAAGATCAATGTGTGCCACATCTGGTGGTGGCTTTGCTTTAATGAATGAAACCTTAGGTTTTGCCGCTATTTCTGAAATTCCTTTAGTCATTGTGGAAGCTCAAAGAACAGGACCAGCTACGGGATTACCTACTTGGTCTGGGCAAGCAGAACTTTTGTATGCTATTCATGCTTCTCATGGAGAATTTTTAAGAGTGGTTATTGCACCAGGTGACGTAAAAGAATCATATGAAGCCACTATTCATGCTTTTAATTTAGCAGATAAATATCAATTACCTGTTATTCTGTTGACTGATAAATATAATGTAGAAAGTCCATGTTCGGTTGAAGAGTTTGATGCTGAGAATGTTAAAATTGATAGGGGTATGTTGATGACACAAAAAGAATTGGATAGTATAAAAGATTTTAAACGATATGAAATTACTAAAACAGGTATTTCACCGAGATCTATCCCTGGTCAAAGAAATGGAATATATCAAGCAAATAGTGATGAACATGATGAATATGGTTATTCTACTGAAAATGCTGATATGAGGAATAAGATGATGGAAAAAAGATATATAAAACTAGAAGCTCTTAAAAAAGAATTACCTGAACCTAAAATATATGGTAATAAAAATGCTAATAAAACTATTCTATGCTGGGGTTCTACTAAGCTCACTGTACTTGAAGCCCTGAAAGAGTTAGACGATGTAAGAGTAATACATATTCAATATATATTTCCATTTCCATCTGAGTTTATTAAGAAAAGTATTGATCCAAAGTCTACTATTATAATAGAAGGGAATCAGACAGCTCAATTGCAACAATTAATACGTCAACAAACTGGAATATATATTAAAAAAACATTACTTAAATATGATGGTAGACCTTTTTATCCAGAAGAAATAATAAAAGCTTTAAAATGATATGAGTGATTTAAATATTAAAAATTTTGAAACTAAAATATGTCCTACTTGGTGTCCAGGTTGTGGTAATTATTCTATTTGGGTAGCCGTGAGGCAAGCTTTAGTTAATTTAAATATTAAACCTCATGAAGTAGCTTTTACTTTTGATATTGGTTGTAATAGTAATGGGGCTAATTTTTTACATGGCTATATTTGTCATGCTTTACATGGTAGAGCCTTACCACCAGCTGAAGCTATACGCCTAGCTAATCATAAATTAAAAGCTATTATTGCTTTTGGTGGTGACGGTGGCGGTTTTGGTATAGGTATTGGGCACTTTATACATGCTTGCAGAAGAAATATAGATATATTGTATTTAACACATGATAATCAAATTTATGGTTTAACTGCCGGTCAAACATCTCCAACATCAGAGAAAGGATTTAAAACTAAATCAACACCTTTTGGTAATCCAGAAGAACCGATTAATCCGCCAGCCCTAGCTTTGTCATCAGAAGCTACTTGGGTAGCTCGTGGTTTTGCTGGAGAAATACAACATTTGACTTCACTTATTGAACAAGGAATAAAACACCCGGGCTTTGCTCATTTAGATGTTTTTCAACCTTGTGTGACATTTAACAAAATAAATACCTTTGAATGGTTTAGGAGCATAGTCTACAAATTAGAAGAAACTGATTATTTGCCTAATGATAAGAAAAAAGCTTGGGAGAAAGCATGGGAACTAAATGAGAAATTACCAATTGGTATATTCTATGAAGAAAAGAAAGAAACATATAAAGATCATTTACCTCAACTTCAAAATGAGGCTTTAGTTGAAAAGAAACTGAGTGATGTAAACTTAACTAAAGCTATGGCAGAATTTAAATAATTATATATTACTCAAAGAACAGCATAAATGCTGTTTTTTTGTAAGATTTTGCTAATTTTATCGTCTTAATATGCACGTAGAATAAAATATATTAAATATGGCTAAAATTAGTAAGAAAATTGGTTTAACTATAATTGCTAGCATAATCATAGTAATTGGTATGCTAGCTTTAACATTTCCATTAATTCCTGGATTTTTATTGATGTTTTTTGGGGCTTCTTTAATGCCTTCTTCAAAGTTCAAAGTAAAAGTTCGTGAATTAAGGGAAAGATTGGTCATATTTTAGGATTATTAATTAATCCTCTAAAAACTCAAAGTCTAAAGACTTTGAGTTTTTTAGTCTTGGTTTTACGTGATATACTTTACATATATGATAGAAGAAGTAGAATCTAAAAATAATCTTAGTAAAACATTACTCATAATCTTAATTACGGTTGTTCTAACTATAATAATCTACACTTTAATTGTTGGAGCATGTATTTGGTACAAAGATATGTTTGGTCTTCGTACTTTAGCTTTCAAGGGTATTTTTTGTCAGTCAATGAATTTAAATGATCCTAATATGTTACCAGGAAGTAATACAAATTATGATCATCTTTTACTTACCCCGGAGCAAGAACAGATAGTAGAAAGTTATGGTTTAGATCCAAGTTTAATACCTGAAGAGATACCAGCTGATTTAGAAAAATGTGCTGTTGAGAGATTAGGTGAGAAGCGAGTTAACGAGATTATTGATGGTGATGTACCAAGTATGCTTGAAATACTTAAAGCTAAAGAGTGCTTTTAAATATACTTACAATTTAAATCATTTGAATGTCTTTTAATACTTGACCCTGATTTAAGATATTGATACAATGTGTAAACGCTTTAAAACCATGAAAAATAACAAAACAATATATTTAGATCATGCGGCTACTACCTATATGAGAGATGAAGTAGTACATGCTATGAAACCATATTATCAAGATAATTATGGTAATCCTTCTACTTTGTATCATAAGGGCAGAAGTGCTAAACAAGCCTTAGATGAAGCTAGGAATACTGTAGCTAAGGTTTTTAGTTGTTCATCTGATGAAATAATCTTTGAAGGCTCGGGTACGGAATCAGATAATCACGCTATTATCGGTGCGTCTTACGCTAACAAAGGAATAGGTAATCATATTATAACTTCAGCCATTGAACATCATGCTGTACTTCATGCTCTACAGTTTTTAGAAACTCAGGGTTTCGAAGTAACTTATTTACCAGTAGATCAGTTTGGTAAGGTTAAGTTAAATGAATTAGAAGAAAGTGTTACTTCTAAAACTATACTTGTTAGTATAATCCATGGGCATAATGAAATAGGGACAGTGCAGGATATTAAGAAGATTAGTGAAATAGTTAAGAGAAAGAATAAAGATACTTTAATACATACTGATGCTTGTCAGTCAGCTGCTTTTTATAGCTTAGATGTAGAAAAGCTTGGCGTTGATTTGATGACTATCAATGGTTCTAAGATATATGGTCCTAAAGGAGTAGGAGTTTTGTATGTTAAAAAAGGTATTAGCCTTTATCCCATTATTCATGGTGGCGGTCAGGAAAAAGGCAGAAGAGCTGGTACTGAAAACATGGCAGGTATTGTTGGTCTTACTATTGCTTTAGATCTCATACAAAATGAGAAAGAACAAGAAAATAAAAGATTAATAAATTTAAGAGATAAATTAATTAAAGGACTTTTAAATATTCCTAAGGTGATATTGAATGGACATCCTATTGATAGGTTACCAAATAATGTTAATGTAACTATTAAGGATATTGAAGGTGAAGCTATGCTTTTACATTTAGATGAACTTGGTATTTGCGCTTCTTCTGGTTCGGCTTGTACTTCTGGAAATTTAGAACCGTCTCATGTCATCTTAGCTTTAGGGCATCCCTATGAAATAGCTCATGGGAGTATAAGATTTTCTTTAGGTAAAGTTAATACTGAGAAAGACATTGATTATCTTTTAAAGGTATTTCCCCCTATTATTGAAAAGTTAAGAGCTATGAGTCCTGTAAGATTAGGAGATAAATAATATGTTTAAGATATTTAAAAAGAAAGATAAACCAGTTGATGGAATTGATAAGCAAGGTATAGAGTGGGTTTATTCTGAAGAAGTCAGAAAACATTTTTTTACTCCACAAAACTTTGTCGTTGAAAGTCCTAAAGATTTCAATGGTTTAGGTATGGTAGGTTCTCCTGCTTGTGGAGACATGATGAAGGTCTGGATTAATATAGATCCAAAAAGCGAAAAGATTAAGAATTTTTGGTGGCAAACTTTTGGTTGCGCTAGTGCTATCGCTTCTACTTCTATGTTATCAGTTATGGTTACTGAAAAAGATGGACTAAATATTGAAGAAGCCTTGAAAATTACCCCTAAAGATATAATGGATAGATTATCAGGTTTACCGGTTCAAAAAGTTCATTGTAGTGTTTTAGGTGATAAGGCCTTAGAAGCAGCTATTAATGATTACTTTAGAAGAACTGAGCAAAATAATAGAATGATTAAAGAAGGTTCTCGAGTAATTGATAAGGTATTAAATATTACGGATAAAGATATTGAAAATGCCGTTAAAGAGGGAGCTAAGACATTTCAAGAAGTTCAAGCTAAAACTAAAGTTGCTACTGGTGACAAGAATTGTAAATATGAAGCTGAAGAATTAACAAGATATTATGTTGAAAAATATAATACTAATAATTAATTAAAAAATGTATGGACAAAGAAGAATTAATAAAATTGTTAAATGGAGACTTAACCAAAGAGTATGCTGCGGCTGTGCAATATGTACAACACGCTGCTACTTTAACTGGTGCTAAGTATCAATCAATCCAAAAAGAATTAGTAGTCCACTCAAATGAAGAAATGCAACACGCTAATCAATTAGCCGTACAAATTGATTTCTTGGGTGGTGTACCGACTGTCGAAGTTGACGAAAGACATGTAAGTGCTAATTCAAAAGAAATGTTAGAACAAGATTTAGCTGGTGAAAAAGACGCTGTCGCTAGATATAGAGCTAGGATAAAGCAAGCTAATGAACTTGGTGAATATGGCTTAGAAAACGTTTTAAAAAACATATTATCAATGGAAGAAGAACATCAACAAGACTTAGAAACTGCTCTTAATGATTAATTGATTTAATATATGTCTACTTTATATAAAGTAAGTGACACAGTTCCTAAAATTGGAAATTATCAATGTAGTGTTTGTGGGCATGTTATGGAGTTTAAAGCCGGTGATTTGTTTGTACCTTGTCCGGTTTGTCAAGCAGGTACAGAGGGTGGTCCTAAAGGACCTGATGAGGGTTTTTGGGAATTATTAGGATAAAAGATAATACATTTTAATTTATTAAAATGATTAGAAATTTTAATCACTAATTTTTAATTGTATGGAACAACAAGTTGAACCAAAAGAAAAGCATATTCCTATTATAGAGAAACTTGAAGATAATAAAGTTTTAGTTAAGGTCGGTGCCGTAGAACATCCTATGTTAGAAGTTCATTTTATTGAATGGATTGAGCTATATAAATCAGGTGAACTTATTAAGCATGTAGATCTTAAACCTAATGATAAACCAGAAGCTATCTTTGAAGTAAGTTTTGAGTCATTAAATGAGTTACTAGCTAGAGAACATTGTAATTTTCATGGTATTTGGCAGAGTAATAAAGAAGAAGCTATCGAATAAGATATTAAAAAATTCCTTAAATATTTAAGGAATTTTTTTTTGTTTTAGGCACGGACATTTTGCACCTTTTTTTACGCTTCATTTGGCGTTAATCCGTCTAGAGCAATATGTTCTAAGTTATTGTAATTAATGATTAGTCCTGACTATACTGAACTGGTAGGCATAAGGGAAACTAACCGGTAATA
>CAZSGB010000036.1:0-7598 GCA_964606355.1 uncultured Gammaproteobacteria bacterium
TTATCCATGATAACTATTATCTTGGAAAACCGCCATATGTATGTAGACATTACCAAATTGGCTTGACTTCTGCTCGTTATGATGTGGCGAATTAATGGAGATAAAGCCAGAAAGGCTACTCTTTGCTACTTTTTTTTGACAAAATTAAATATTATGTTAGTATAAGTAAACTTAAATATTAGTTATTAAATTATGAAAGTAGAAAAAAAGGAATTAAATAAATCACAAATTGAACTTAAAATTGAAGTTTTAATTGAAGAATTAAAACCTTTTTTAGAAAAGGGTGCTAAGAGTTTAAGTTTAAGGAATAAGATAGAGGGCTTTAGGCCGGGTAAGGTACCTTATGAGATAATTAAACAGAGATTAGGTGAAATGGCTATTTATCAAGAAGCTTTAGATAATGTTATCTCTCATTTCTATTTTGAAGCAATTAAGCAAGAAAAAATTGATACTATTGGACAACCTAAAATTGAAATTGTCAAAGTAGCTCCAGGTAATCCCATTGTTTTTAAAGCCCAGGTTGCTCTAACTCCCAAAGTAACTCTTAGTGATTACAAAAGTATTAAGGTTAAAAAGAATGAAGTTAAGGTAACTGACGAAGAAGTGGGTAAAGTAATAAATGACTTAAGGAAAATGCAAGCTAAAGAAGTTGTTTCTTTAGAACCAATAAAAAAGAGTGATAAAGTAGAATTAGATTTTAATGTTTCTTTAGACAAAGTAGCTATTGAAGGTGGTCAGGGTAAAAAACATCCTTTAATTATTGGTGATAATGTTATGATTCCAGGTTTTGAAGATCAGTTAATTGGTCTGAACAAGAATGAAGAAAAAAAGTTTCAACTTAAGTTCCCGGATCAATATCAAAATACTATGGTAGCTGGTAAACTATGTGATTTTGAAGTAAAAGTTTTAGAGGTTTTTAAAAGAGAATTACCTGAAGTGAATGATGAATGGGCAAAAACAGTAGGCGTTAATGATCTAAAAGATTTAAATGAAAAAATTAAAAATAATTTAGAACAAGAAAAGCAGTTCCAAGAAGAACAAAGAGTTGAAATTAAATTATTATCTACTATTACTAAACAAACGGAGTTTAGTGCTATACCTGAAGTTTTAATACATAATGAAACACATAGAATGTTACATGAATTTGAAGATGGGATAACAAGACAAGGTGTTAACTTTGATGACTACTTAAAAAATATTAAGAAAGAAAGAAAAGATTTAGAACATGAATTTGAAGATAAAGCTTTAGAACGGGTTAAGATATCTTTAGTTATTAGAGCTATAGCTGAGAAAGAAAAGTTTGAGGTCACTGAAGAAGAATTTAAAAAAGAAATTGATAGAATCTTAGCTAATGTTCAAGATAACCCAGAAGCTCAAGAGAATGTAAAAAGTGATGGTTATCAAGAATACTTAAAAACTATAATTAGAAATAGAAAAATAGTAGAAATGCTTAAAAAAGAAGGTCTTGAATAAAATAATATAAATTAAAGAAAAAGGGACTAATAGTCCCTTTTTTGATATAATGTAGTTATGAAATTTGGTGCTCATGTATCTATTGCTGGGGGTATTGATAAGGCTCCTAGTAATGCAAATCAAATTAAAGCTGAAGTATTTCAGATTTTTTCACGTTCCCCAAGAGGTGGCAAGGCTCCTGAATTGACTAAAGAGCTAATTACTGATTTTAAGAGTGAGATGAAGAAATATAGTATAGATGAAGCATATATTCATACTCCTTACTATATTAATTTAGCTTCAACTAATTCTAGAATAAGGGATGGTTCTATTGAAGTTATTCGCGAAGAATTAGAGAGAGCAACAATACTTGGCTTGCCATATATTATGACTCATTTAGGCAGTGCTAATGATTTACCACGTGACCAGGCAGTTAAACAAGTATCAGAAGGTATAAATGAGATAATGAAAGGTTATAAGGGTAGTGCTATGTTCTTACTTGAAAATTCAGCAGGTTCAGGGAAGGTAATTGGTGATAAATTTGAAGAATTAGCTGAGATAATAAATAAGTTACCTACATGGTATAAAGAGAAGGTAGGAGTCTGTTTTGATACTTGTCATGCTTTTGCTACGGGTTATGATTTAAGAAATAAAAAAGCTATTGATGAAGTATTGAAAGAGTTTAATAAACATTTAGATTTAAAGAATTTGAAATTGATTCATTTAAATGATTCAAAAACAGAATTAGGTAAACAGGTTGATCGACATGAACACATTGGTCAAGGTAAGATTGGTTTGAAAGGTTTTAAAGAGCTTATTAATCATCCTCAACTTGAAAATATTAACATGATTTTAGAAACACCTATTGATGAATTAGGTGATCATGAAGCAAATTTAAAATTAATTAAAAAAATTAGAAAACAATGACCATTGGCTTTTATTTAATAATTTTAGTTTTACTTGGTTATATGACTGTTTATATACGTGAGAAGTATTTAAATGTAACCTGGATGAAACCTTTAACCTATTTAGGTATTTTAATCCATGAATCAGCTCATGCTATTGGTTGTTATGCTACCGGCGGTAAAGTAACTAGAATGAATGTTAGTTCTAGAGAAGGTAGTGTGGAACATTATGAACCTAAAATATGGTTACTGGGTCCAATTATCGTTTCTATAGCTCCCCTTATTTTAGGTATAGCCATAGTTGGGTTATTAAATTATGTTTTATTAGCTAATTCAATTAGTTTAGATTCAAATAATATTTGGGGTAATTTGTTAGTCATATTTAATTCATTAAATTTCTTAACTTGGCAAACTTGGGTTTTAATATTATTCTTTTTAAATATTGGTGTCATAATAGGCCCATCACTTCAAGACTTAAGGAATATTGTTTTGCCAGTAATTGCTTCTTTTTTCATAACTAGTCCTGAATTTGAAATAATTTTAGCTTTTGCTATTTCATTGGTTATTATAAATCTATCATTATTTATTTTAATTTGGTTGATTAAATCATTCTTTAGAACATGAGTAATTCTACCCTATTCATTTTAATGGCTTTAACCTCACTTAGTTTTGTTCTAATTGCTTTTAGATTAGGTAAAGTTTGGTTAATTAGTTTAATTACCGCCAACGTAGTAATGATGAATATTTTTGTAGTTAAAGGCATGTATATATTTGGTTTAGCTGGAACTGGGGGTAATGTCTTATATGCTTCAATTTTTTTAGCTACTGATATACTATGTGAACATTATGGAAAACAAGAAGCTGTTAAAGCAATTAGAATTGGTTTCTTTGTTTCTTTATTCTTTCTCTTAATGTCACAGTTTATACTTTGGTTTAAACCAGCTGATTATGATATAGCACAAAGTGCAATGCTAACCCTATTTACTTTGACACCACGAATTGTTTTAGGTTCGATGATTGCCTACCTTATTTCTCAGCACCTAGATGTTTATTTATTTCAGAGGATTAAAGAAAAAACTAAAGGTAAACATTTATGGCTTAGAAATAATGGTTCTACTTTTATTTCACAATTAATTGATTCCGTGATTTTTACGACTATTGCTTTTTCAGGAGTTTATCCGGTTATTCCTTTGATAATATTTACATATATAATAAAATTAATAGTAGCTGTTATTGATACCCCTTTTATTTATTTATCTAAAATAATAAAACATGGAGATTAGCAAAGAACAAATTAAGCAAATAGAGGAGTTTGTAAAAAGCAAAGTTAATTCTTTAGATTGGACTCACACAAAAGCAGTAAGGAATTTAGGGTTGAAAATTGCTAAACAGGAAAAGGCTGATAAGGAAATTATTGAAGTTACATGTTTGTTACATAACGTGGGTAGGCATAAAGGACGTGAGAAGTATAAAGAAAGAGGTGCTGATATGGCGCGTAAATATTTAGAAAAAAATAATTTTGATCAACGATTAATTGAAGAAGTTATTTATTGCTTAAATGCTGATTTTCAGATCGAACCTAAAGATTTCAAAACCATTGAAGCAAAAATTTTTAAAGATGCTGATTCAATTGATAAGATATCAATGTTTGGTATCTTATTTTTCGGTATAAACAATGAATTATTAGTTAATGGAGATTATGATAAGGCTATTGAGAAATTAATGGAAAAGACTAAGAAAAAATTGGATCGATTAGCAACCAAGACAGGTAAAGAAATGGGCAAAGAAAAATATTTAGAATTTAAGAAATATTTAGCAAAGTTATAATGAAAAAAAGATATAAAGGTTATTTGTTAACTACTATTGGTGTCTCATTTGGAGCCTTAGCTACTGTTGCCGTAAAGTACGTTATGGATGTTTCAAATATAGAAACAGTGGCTTTTTATTGGTTCCTTTTTGCTTTTATTTGGTCAAGTCTTATTTCCTTATATAAAAGCAAATATAAGTTAGTTATTCCGGCTTTAATAAAATATTCTAAAGTTTGGTTACTTTTAGCTACTCTCTTTTTATTAAGTTATCCAACTTGGCTCTATTCAGTTAAAATAATTGGACCAGTTAATACTGACTTTGTAACTTTAATTGGTGTTTTATACATGGCAGTATTAGGTGTAGTGTTTCTTAAGGAACGTTTTAATTTGTTTGAAACCTTCGGCGCAATATTAGCGATACTTGGTTTATTAATTATTACCTTTAATCCAGTTGAGAATTTAGAATTTAAAGTAACCTTTATTTTAATCTCAACTCTTGTTTTTAATACTACACGTTTTATTGTCAAAAAAGCTATTAATAAGATAGAACCAATTATTTTTGTTTTAATTCGAACTATTTATGGTTTAATATTTATTACTTTATATACTTCTATCTTTGGTAATTTCATAGAGTTACATGGTATATATTTGTTAATGGCTATATTCGTACCTTTGCTTAGTACTGTTTTACAACACCTTCTTATGTTTGAAGCCTATAAATATGCTGATTTTAGTAAACTTGCTATAATAGTAGCGTTGTCACCATTTATGGTAATTATTTACTCATTCTTTATTTGGGATTATATTCCATACAGCTATCAATTAATTGGTGGTACTTTAATAGTTTTAGGAGTAATTATGTTAAAATTTAAAAGAAAAAAAATATTAAAAATATGAAATTTGCTATTATCTCAGACACTCATGATAATTATTCTAATTTAGAAAAAGCATTATCATGGATGAAAGAAAATGATGTAGGGGAATTAATACATTGTGGTGATTTATGTGCACCTTCTATTTTAAAAAATACATTAGCACCTAATTTTTCAGGTAAGATACATATGGTTTTTGGTAATGTAGAAGATAGGGAAACTACTTCTAAAATAGCTAAAGATTTCAAACACGTTACTCATTATGGTGATATGGGTGAAGTAGGAATAGCTGGTTTAAAAATAGCTTTTGTTCATTACCCTGATAAAGGTAAAGAGTTAGCTGAATCTGGTAAATATGATTTAGTTTTCTATGGGCATAATCATAAACCCTGGGAAGAAACTATTAATACTACTAGACTGGTTAATCCTGGAACTTTAGCTGGATTATTTAGTAAAGCTACTTTTGCTGTTTATGATACTAAAACAAAAAATTTAGAACTTAAAATATTAGAACAATTATGAACTTTACTAAAGAAAGAAAGATAGCCGAAGATGCTGCACGTCGTGCCGGTAAATATTTAATGGCTAATTTTTCAAAAGATTCAAGATCTAGAAATTTTAAATTGAAATCTAAAGATCAAATACAAACCCCACTAGATAAAGGAGCTGAGAGAATAATAATCAGTGAAATTAAGAAGCATTTTCCAAGTCATCGGATATATAGTGAAGAAATGGGTGATAATTTAAAAACCTCAGATTTTTACTGGATTATTGATCCTTTAGATGGTACCACTAATTATACTATGCATTTACCTACTTATGGCGTATCAATAGGACTCGCTTACCTAGAAAAAATGGTTTTAGCTGTTACCTATATGCCAGTCCTTGATGAATTAACTGTCGCTGAACTTGGTAAAGGTGCTTTTACTAATAAGAAAAGATTAAGTGTTAGTAAGCGTAAATCAGTAAAAGATTCCATTTTAATATTCTGTCATGGTAGTTTAGTTAAAGATATGAAAAGGGCCATGAAACTATATCAAGCATTTAAACTAAAAGCTTTTGATCTTCGTCAAATTGGTTCAGCGGTGGTGGAGTTTCAAATTATGGCCGGGGGGAGAGTAGAAGCAGTTATGCTACCAGGTGGTAATTTACATGACGTAGCTACGGGAGCTTTAATTGTTAAAGAAGCCGGGGGTAAAGTAACTGATTTTGAGAATAAGGAATGGAATATTCATTCTAAAGATATTTTAGTTACTAATGGTTTAATTCATAATCATGTTTTAAAAGTTATTAAACAAAGTTTAAAATGATTATTAAGATAAAAGTATTACCTAACTCTTCGAAAGCAGAAGTAATTCAAATTAATGAGAATAGTTACCAAGTAAAAGTAAAATCAGCTCCGGTTAAGAATATGGCTAACATGGAATTAATTAAATTACTTAGTAAATATTTTAAAGTTAGTCAGAGAGAAGTAAATATAGTTAAAGGCATGAGAAATAAGAATAAGGTAATTGAAATAAATAATAATTATAGGATTATATGAATATAGAAGAAGAAATAAATAAAATAAATGAAAGAAATAGAAAAGTTGAAATTGATAAAGCCAGGGAAATAAGTTGGGCTAGAAGATTAATTATTTTAGTTTTAACTTACGTTTTGTTAAGTTTTACTTTTTATTTCATGAACTCACCTAGACCTTGGCTTAATTCCTTAGTACCAACAATCGCTTTTGTTTTATCTACTCTTTCCATGCCATATTTTAAGAAAGTTTGGTTAAAGAAATTAAGCAAATAATTAATTTAGATGTCAATAATGAATGGTAATGTGTATACACATTACCTCAACCAATTGACAATAATTTAAAAATATTGTAAGATAATTTGATTTGTATAAAAGGAGACAATTCATGACACTCAAATTCCTACCATTAGTGGGGAATAATACTAAATGTCAAATACTTTGTTCCTGCGGGCGATCCGTCAAAATAGTGGATCGTCAAGGTATTTGGTGCTATATAAAGCATAAAACCCCCAAGAAAGAATGGTGCAAAAACGGTTTACGACCAGTAAAAATAGTCGATATCAAACCGGATCAGGTTAGTAAGGATGAATCATCCCATGAGCTAACCTTTAGATGAGACCAAAACCAATAAATTGGTGATATGTCCTAAATGTGGGAGAAAAACTTACGTTGTTGAGGTAAAAGGCATCTTACGTTTAAGGGCACATACATTTTTTGAAAATAGCTTAGCGAGTTATTGCTCATTAAGTGATAAACCAATATCCCAAATAATTGCCAGGACCTGAAAATCCTGGCTCTTTTTAAGGAAACCTTTACAAATCATATATATTTGATATAATCGCTAACATGAAAATAGGCGAGTGTAGTTCAGTTGGCTAGAACGTTTCCTTGCCAAGGAAAAGGTCGCCGGTTCGAATCCGGTCACTCGCTCCAGTTTTGTAGAAAAAGATACAGAAGACCCCAGAGCGTGGGACGCGCTTCGCGTGGGATCATACGCAATATAGGGTTCTAGGTTAGCAAGGTATATACTGAAGAGTGTT
>CAZSGB010000037.1:0-7215 GCA_964606355.1 uncultured Gammaproteobacteria bacterium
GAAATGTTATTATTAATTAATTAGAAACCGCCATATGTGTGTAATTAAAACAAAATTATTTGATGTTATCTATAGTAATTATTCAATAATTTTATTTCAAAGGCAAACTAAAGCTGAAAGTAGCACCCTTACCCTTACCCTCTGATTCAGCCCAGATTTCACCACTATGGGCTTCAATAATCTTTTTAGCAATATATAAGCCAAGACCAGAACCAGAGGTATCAACTTGAGCTATACCAACGCCTCTCACGAATTTCTTAAAGAGTTCTTTGGCTTCTGATTTCATAATACCAACGCCAGTATCTTTAACTGAAACAATTATCTGATTACCTCTTTGCTCAACGTAAACATTTATACTTCCTTCTGGAGTATATTTAATTGAATTATCTACCATATTTATTACTACGTCTTTTATCTTATCCTTATCCATACTTACCTCTGGTATTAATTTCTTTGATTTCTTAAAACTTAGTTTAAGATTTTTTTTCTTAGCATTAGGTATGAATTCATTAACTACATCTTCTACTAATTTGATTAAATCAATATTTTCTTTTTCAATAGTAAATCTACCTGATTCAATACGCGAAACATTTAAAAAAACATTAACCAGTCTAGTTAAACGATCTGAATTAATGAAAATTTCATCAATTACTTTAGATATTTTTGGTGGTACTTCACCAAAGTCTCCTTCAGCAATCATTGATAGATAACCTTTAATACCGGTTAAAGGAGTTCGAAGTTGATGAGAAGCAATGGATAAAAATTCTGATTTAGCTTTATCTAACTTATGTAACCTAATATTGGCATTCTTTAAATCTTGATTAGCAGTTTGTATCTTTTCGTAATAGGTTAAATTTCTATAGACAATACCAACTTGATCAGATAAAGCATACATCATTTCTTTCTCAATATTAGTTATTTTTTTACTATCTTTAGCTAAAACAAAATCAATTACACCAATAACTCTTTCTTCAGAATAAACAGGGACTGCTACGACACATTTAATACCTAAAGCTTCTTGTATTTTAAGAGCTAAGTCTTCGGATAAAGCTGGTTTAACAAAATCCCAAAAATTATTGGTTATTTGTAATTCTTTAGTCTTTATGGCTTTAACTGCATAATTATCTTCATCATTCAATGAAACCGTATATGTTTTTGGGTCTTGAGGTAAAAATTGAATTACACTTTTAATTTCAGGGGTATTAGAAATAGCACCAATGGATATTTCTTTCTTTTCAAAATCTACAAAATTTAAAAGACCACCGACAAAACCAAGTTGATGGGTAATACCATTAGCAATGGTTTGCATAACATTTTCAAAATCCAAAGAACGGGTAATAACATTAGTTAACTTTTGTAAAGCAATTAAATACCTATTTCTCTCTTCTAAATCAAAAGTGGCCTGCTTTACCTTATCTTGTAAGCTAATATTAAATTCTTGAACTTCTTCATATAATTTAGATTTTTCTAAAGCCGTCGCAGTTTGAGGTCCTAAAACTTCAAAAAAGTCTAAATCAGCTTGAGTAAAAACACCACCTGATAATTTAGAACCGATTAGGAATAAGCCAGTTAACTCCCCTTCTGAAATAATAGGTACGGCTAAACTTGCTTGTTTAGCATCTAAAACATTTTCTAGTTCTTCAAATTCTTTCTTATCTTCATCAGCTTTAGCATCACTTTTAAATCTAGCGATTTCCTCAGTTACAATCACTTCTTTCTTTTTCTTAAGATACTCAATTATTATATTATCTTTTTTTATCTTATCTCTTTCCAAATCATTCTTAAACTCAAAAACAGGTTCAACTGTATTAGTCAAAAGATATGTTTTAACTGTTTTAACTTTTAATTTATTCTGCAAATTAAATTCTAATGATTTTAATAAATTCTCTAATTCAATTTCACGAGCAATAATCTCACTAATATCTCTTAATACTTTTTGATAATCTATTTTTCTTTTATAAAAGAATTTATCCGTTAATTTCGCTAATAATTTCTTTAATGGATCTAAACCCATTACAATTATTAACGAAACAATTAATGTTACCCAAACTTGTCCTTCGCCTTGGAAAAACTGAGCTGTTAAAAAGGTAACGAAAGTGAAAGCTAAGGCCACTGAAAGAACGAGAACAAAGTAAAGAATACTTTTAGTAATAACTAAACGAATATCCATTAAACGGTATTTAACTACTGAATAAGCAATAAATAATAAAAAAATAAAAGATCCTACAAGATCAAACTGGCTAAAAAATAAAATATCCAAGATGGGTAAAATAAAACTAAGAATTACTGCGGTAAATGCAAAAATTGCTGCACCTATCGCCACATAAAATAATTGTAATCTTCTCATTCCCAAACTCATAAAAGCTGTTCTAAATAATCTAAAAACTATATATGTTAAGGAACTAGCCAAAAACAAAGTATATAAAAAAAATAAGTTCCCAAACTCCCCCTCAAAATATCCAAAATAAATAACATCGATTCTTTTGACTATTAATTTAGTGAACAAAGATAAAATAAAAAATAATAAACCTAATGAATTAATAAAAATATATTTTGCTAATTTAACTTTATTATCTAATAAATAAAAAAACCAGATCAATCCACTTGCTACAATTAAAGCTCCTGTACCATACATTCCTCTAACCCAAATTTCATTAGGAAATATACCTGTCATTAAATTTACTAAAGCCCATATGGTGTTCATTAATGCAAATATAAAAAATAATTGATTTAGAATATTTTTTTTATTATTTAACAAAACTAAAAAAGCTAAAATAAAACTACCAATTACTATTAATACAACTAAATATAAATTTATCATGCTATTAAATTAATTTTATTTCTTTTCCTATACTATTCACTATACATAACGCTCTATCTAATTGTTCAATTGTATGCTCTGATGTAATTGAAAATCGTATTCTTCCCATATTCCTGGGTACTGCTGGCCACCTAACAGCAGGAGCAAATACTCCATTCTTAAATAGTTCTTCAAAAAAATGTATTGTTTTTTTATCTTCTCCAACTAATAAAGGAATTATCTGTGTATTACTTAATAAAGTATTAAATCCAAATTTATTTAAATTTGTTCTAAAATAATCTGCATTTTCTTTTAATTTTTTTATTAATTCAGGATGTTTTTTTATATAATTAATTGAACCAATAATTCCTCCTGCAATTGCTGGTGACAAAGAATCAGAAAACATATATGGTCTACATGCAACTCTCAAATAATCAGCTAAATCTTTCTTACATGAAATAAATCCTCCAGAAACACCAATACCTTTACTGAATGTACCCATATTTATATCAATCTCACCACTTCTATTAAAATATTCAGCAGTTCCACTTCCTCTCTCACCTAATACACCAAATGAATGCGCATCATCAATCATAGTCCAGGCATCATGCTCTTTCGCTATATCTAAAATTTTATCCAGACGACAAATATCCCCATCCATACTAAAAACACCGTCAGAAACTATTAATTTTCTATATCTTTTATACTTCCTTATTTTCTTTTCTAAATCATTTACATCATTATGTTTAAAAATAATAACTCGCGCATCACTTAGTTTACAACCGTCTACTATACTTGCATGATTATACTCGTCGCTAAAAATTACTGCTTTCCTTGCCAAAACTAATTTCTTAAACCCTAATAAGTTCATTAAGCCTGGTATCACACCTGCGTTAGTCCCAAAACCAGATCCAATGGTTATGCAATCTTCTTGTTTTGTAAAATCACTAACCAACTCTTCTAATTCTTCATGAATAGTCATAGTACCTGTTAGAAGTCTTACGCCACCAGTACCTATACCATATTTATCAATACTTGCTTTTGCAAATTCTTTAACTTCTTTATTATTAGCTAATCCCAAATAATTATAAGATCCGAGCATTAATATTCTCTTATCTTCAATCATTACCTCTGGACCAGTTGCTGATTGTAACGTTCTTATCCCTGGATAACCTATTTTATTTTTAATAATTTTTAATAACCTAAATACTTCCTTCATAAATTTATTTTATTATTTTCTAAAATTTTATTTCTTCTTAATTTCATAGTAGGAGTCAATTCATCGTTCTCTTGGCTAAATTCTCTTTCTAATATTTTAAAATCAATAATTTGTTCATTATCAGAAAATCCAGATAATTGTTTTTTTATTTCTGATCTAATTAACTCAATAATTTCATTTGTTTTTAATAAATCAATTAATTCCTTCTCTATATTGTTTTCTTTCGCATAAATCATTATTTCTTTAAAATCAGGAACGATAAATGCGCTTAAATACTTTTGTTTCTCACCAATTACCATTGACTGATAAATATATTTACTTTCTTGTAGAATATTTTCTATTTTTTCTGGATTTATGTTTTTACCAGTAGAAGTGATTATCATTTCTTTTTTCCTACCAACAATTGTAAGGTAATTATCTTCGTCTAAATATCCTAAATCTCCTGTCCTAAACCATTCATTTTCTATTCTATTATCATTATAATATCCTTTCATTACATTCAGTCCCTTGACTAGTATTTCCTTATCTTCATCAATTTTTACTTTGACTAAAGATATAATTTTTCCAACTGTACCAAACTTATAATTATCAATAGGATTAACTGAAATAATTGGAGATGTTTCCGTTAGGCCATAACCTTCTAATATTTTAATACCTACTGCTTCAAAAAATTTAGCAATTGATGGATTTAATGAAGCACCGCCACTTATTGAAAATTTTAAATGTCCACCAAAGCTCTTCCTCACTTTATCCAAAATAAAAATATTTAATACTTTAAACTTAATATATAAAGTGAAACGACATCTGTGATTGTCTCTTTTACATTGATGGTACTTTCTACTTACCTTTAATGAATTAAAAAATAATTTTTGTTTAAACTTTGATTCCAGCCTTATCTTATCCATTATTTTATCATATACTTTTTCAAATATTCTAGGTACACACACAATTATTGTAGGCTTTACTTCCTTAAGATCTCCTGAAATAGTTTTTATATTTGTTGCATAATAGATAGAACCACCATTAAAAAGAACTACATAATATCCCGCTGTTCTCTCTAAAACATGAGATAAGGGTAAAAATGATAACAATTTATCTTTTGATGTATATGGTACATATTTAATTGCTGAGTCAATATTGCTTATAAAATTCTTATTTGTTAACATTACCCCTTTAGGATCACCAGTTGTGCCAGAGGTATATATTATTGTTGATACATCAAAAATTTCTGGTTCTTCCTTATCAATTTCGTTTTTTAAAACATCTTCAAAATTTACTAAGCCCTCATGCCATTCAATATTCTTAAAAGTTATTACTTGTTTTAGGTTAACCTCATTTTTAATTTCCTGATATTTAGAAAATAAATCACCAATTACTAAATATCTTGCTTCAGAATCATTTAATATATACTTGATTAATTTAGGTGATAGTGTTGTATGTATTGGTACTGAAATTGCTCCCATCTTATTCAAAGCCAAATCTAACTTTACCCAAGCAGGTCGATTATTTGAAAAAATAGCTACTTTATCACCTTTTTCTACACCTAATTTCTTTAAACCTGTAACACACCTATTTACTTCATCTAACAACTTTTCATAAGTAATTGTTTTATAATTTCCATCAATTTTGTAACCTAAAGCAACATTCCTAGGATATTTTCTAACTGCTCTTTGAAACCTCCTAAAAATTGTCTCTTCAGTCTCCATAAAGTTTATTACTTATTAAATTCTACCATAAAATAGCATTTAAATAAATTAAAAAAACAGCCTATATTAAACTGATCTTATAAAATATTTAAAAAGAGTTAATAAATTCAATAATTTTTGAGAAGATTATATCTCTTCTCTTTGAAGACAATGGATTATGATTTACATCGTCTAGAAGTAATAATTCCTTTTTAATTGAATTAATTCTAGTATAAACATATTCCGAACTAAAAGGGTGGGTTATATGATCATCCTTTGAATGAATTACTATACTTGGTGTAGTTACTTTAGGTAATTCTTTTTTTGTATAATGCTTAATAAATCTTTTAAATTCATAGATGCTTGAAGTAGGTACATAAGAATAAGCACCAGTATCTTCAAATTCAATTACTTGGTTCTTTTTAATATATTTCTTTCTATACTTTTTAAATAAAAAATGATAAAAAGGTAACATAAAAGTTATCATCCAATTTCTTCGTATATACACTGAAACACCTAAAGATACAACACCTGTAATATCCTTCGGATAACGAGCTGATAAATCAAATGCTAAATTAGCTCCGAATGAATACCCAATTAAGAATATTTTATCGTATTTTCCAATAACATCTTTTATTTCATCATCTAATGATTTCCACCAATCATAACTCGTAGTTTCATCCAAATCTTGCCAAGTTCTACCATGACCAGCTAATCTTACAGCTCTGGCTGAAATACCATGTTGGGCTAAATAACTAGCTAGATTCCTCATATCATCAGGTGTGCCTGTAAATCCATGAACTAAGATTGCTAAAATATCACCTGCCTCATATGTGTATGGTAATGCTTTTTTTTTAATTTTACCCATATATTAATAAATATTAGCCCATCTTAGCTAATATTACTTATTTAGTCAATAATTATTTATTATCAGTTTTTCTTTGACTTCTTAAATTTTTCTGATAATTTTCATCACTATTTATTGAAGCATCTATTAAATTCCTTAAAAAATCGGCTTTTGATACTTTTGTATTATGTGTTTTCCATCTTAAATATCTTTCAGCTCTTGGTGTAAATCTTAAAGTAAATTTAATAGTTGGCACTTCTTTCCTTAATTCACCAGTTTCAATAATATCAATAAATTCTAACAAAAGATTATTAATATTTTTTAGGTTATAAAATTTAAGAATAAAAAATTTCTTTAAATTATTATCATTAGTTAAATCTCTTAATTGATCTGGTAAAACTGTACCTTTGGGTAATAAGTATAAGATTGGTTTTTTCCGAGATAAAGCTTTGGCTATTAAATAACCTACTTCACTTACTACATCAGCTCCTTCTATAACTAAACCATCCATATTTACAAAACTTAATTGAGAATCAGTAGTAGGCGCCATAAAATTTGATAAAACTAAAACTCCATTTTTATAAAAATCATCTACAACAGTTTGTTGTATTTTTTTTCTTTCAGTTTCAATTACTTTTTCTTTTGAATAAAAATATACTTTCAT
>CAZSGB010000038.1:0-7215 GCA_964606355.1 uncultured Gammaproteobacteria bacterium
TGAGAAAAACTCATTTTTAGGATATTTTAAATTAATCCATTTACTTAAACCCAAGCTGTTTAATCTAAGGAAACGTTGATTAAAAAACGAATCAACTAATTTAAAGTTTTGGAATAAAGTACCTAAGAAGATATCTTTCGGTAAAAAATTAATATGGTTTTCATTTATTGAATAGCCTTCTAAACTTAAATTAAGTAAAAACTTAACTCTAGAAAAAATACTATAAGCATTAGGGATTGATATGATTAAAATGCCTTGGCTATTTAAAACTCTTTCTATTTCACGAATAAAATGAAATCCATTTTCTAAATGTTCAAATACTTCAATCGCGAAAATAATATCTTTTGAATTGTTTTCAAAAGGTAACTTATCTACATTAAAATCTGCTCTATTAAAAGTAAAAGCTTTAGCCACTTCATAAGTTCTATAATCATCAAGATCAACAAGTTCAATGTTATTACATTTAAATTCTAAACTAAGTCTCTCAGCTAAATATCCAGAACCGCATCCTAGATCAACAATTTGACTATCATTCTTTAAATATTTATTTAAATACTGAGTAAACTCTTCACTTCTATGTACCCAAAGTTTTTTATTTAATTCAGAAGTTACTTCTTCTTTCTTATCTTTTAAATTTTTAGTTTCAAAGTATTTCATTTTTTAAGCCTTTTTAAATTTATTATCTTTAACATATTTTTAAAATATACCTTATCTTCAGAAGTTACTCTAAATATTTCAAATAATTCTTTAAATTTCATACCCAAACTCTTTAAAGTCTTACGAGTAAAGATTATGGTAGTAAAGAATAAGGTGATTACTCTTTCCATGGCAATACCATAAATACCAAAGAGTGGTAACATAATTAAACTAACTAAGGTAGTGATAGTTGCTCTTAAAATTAAACTTAAACTTAAAAATCTTTGTTCACGTAAACTAAATAATATATTATCAGTTACTTTAAATAACCCCTGAAAGGAACAAGGCATTAGTAAAAGAATATAAAAAACAGGGATAGAATAGAGATAATCAGGGAATAGAAAATAAACAAAGATTGGACCAGCTATTAATCCCCCAAGCGCCATAAAAATATGAACTAAAGTTAAGTATTTAGTAGCATAAATAAAGGTTCTTTTTAACCTTTCTTTATCGGTTATTATATTAGGAATTAATTGAAGAATCACTTTATTAATTGGTAAAACACTATCTAAATGTAGATATAAATTACGACCAAAGTTATATATAGCTACGGCTTCAGTCCCAATAAATAATTGAATTAACCATAATCTAATATCTTTTTGAAATTTAGTTAAAAAACTAGTTGCAATTCTCCATTTACCATGTTGTTTAAATATTTGATAAATAATTAAATTTTTAAATCTTAATTTAAAACCAATAAACCATTTTTTGATTTCTTTAAATAAAACTATTAATCTAATAAATATAATAATATAAGTAGTTAGGACTGTTACTGCTAATATCTTAGCTACCCCTGGAGTAAAAAAGAAAAAAACACTAAGTAACAATATTAATCTAATTATTTCTTGAATTATGGCAAAAATACCTATTAAATTAAACTTACGGTTTACTCTTAAATAAAAAGCAAAAATAATTTGGATAGCACTACTCAAAACTAAAAGAGAAGCTAATTTAATAAATATACTAATTGATCGATTACCAAAATAATCAGCTATTATATGAGAACCAAATAAAAGAATTAAGAATAGAACAACACCAAGTATTACTTTCAATTGATAATACTCTTGAAATATTAAACGTGCTTTTTGAAATTGCTCCTTACTCTTTTCAATAATAACATCAGTTATCATTAATTGATCCATAGATTCAAATAGAAATATTTCCGATATGGAAATAACTGACATAATTAAGACATAAATACCATATTCATAAACAGATAATAAGTAAATAACGATAAACGAATTAGCTAAACTAAAAAACTTAGTTAATGTATTCCAAGAACCTAAGACTACGACTCCTTTTACTGCTTCTTGTGTCAAGGATTTATTTTCCATATTTCTTAAAATATTCTTTAAAGACACATATTATATACTTAATCTCCTTATCAGTAAGCCCAGGATGCGAACCAATGTAAAAAGCATTTTTAGTTAAATGATCGGCAACAGGATACTTTTTACTTAAATCCCCATACAATTTTTTAAAGTAAGGTTGATTAATTAATGGTACTAAGGGTCTAGTCTCAATATTCATTTCTTCAAGAAATAATGTTAACTTATCCCTATTTATACCTTTTACTACAAGAGGAAACATCATAAAGCCATGATCACTATATTTTGGCCAAGTAGGTGATTGCAAATATTTTTCAAATTCTTTCAAACCTTTTTTTAATTTCTCAGCATTATCTTTTCTCTTTTTTAAAGTAGTTTTCCAATGTTTAAGCTCAACTACACCTAAAGCTGCTTCCATTTCGGTCATTCGATAACTGTAACCTTCATGAATAAAAGAAAACCTTTTCTCCATAACTTGAGCTAATTTTTTACCCTTTTTACCCTTGTCATCATCAATTTTAATATATATATTATCTCGACCATGATTTATTAAACTTCTACTTAGTATTGCATAATCCTTGTTATTAGTAGCTACAAAACCACCTACTCCTGTGGTAATCATATGAGCCACATAAGTGGAATAACAAGCTATATCTGCCTTACTACCCACAGCTTTACCTTTATGTTTAACAAACATAGTTTCACAAGCATCCTCTAAAACTTTTAACTTATACTTTTTAGCTATTTTGTTTACTTCATCAATTTCACAAGGTAAGCCACATAATGAAACAGGTACAATACATCTAGTACGCTTAGTAATCCTCTTCCCTATTTCTTTAGGATCAATGTTAAAGGAAATAGGGTCAACTTCCACAAAAACAGGTTTTAACTTATTTTGACTAATAGTATTAACTGTCGCCACGAAAGTAAGGGCCGGAACTAAAACTTCATCTCCGTTTTTCCAGTTATGCTTTATCTTTAAAGCATTTAAAGCTACTTGTAAGGCAGAGGTACCACTATTTAAGAATAAAGAAAACTTTTGTTCATGAATCTTAGCAAATTCAGCTTCAAACTCTTGAGAAAAGGACCCATAAGACAATCTTTCATTATCTAAAACTGTTTGAACATTTTTCTTTGCTTCCTCTGTTATTTTAAAGATCCCTACCCCTATTTGTTTTGGATACTTTTTTATCATATGTTTAAATTAAATCTTTTTAAATCAGCTTCAACCATTATTTTAACTAATTCTTTAAATTTAACTTTAGGTTCCCAACTAAGTTCTTGTTTAGCCTTAGTAATATCACCCATTAATTTATGAACTTCAGCTGGACGTATTAATTTTTCATCTTGCACAATATGATCTTGCCAATTAAGACCTGCTAAGCTAAAAGCTTCTTCAGCAAATTGCTTAACACTATGTGTCTCACCAGTAGCAATTACATAATCGTCTGGTTTATCTTGTTGTAACATTAACCACATAGCTTCTATGTATTCAGGCGTATATCCCCAATCACGTTGTGCCTCTAAATTACCTAAATGTAATTTATCAAGTTCTCCAGCTTTAATTCTAGCTACAGCATCAGTTATCTTACGAGTTACAAATTCAAAACCCCGACGTGGTGATTCATGATTAAAAAGCATACCTGTTACTGAAAACATTTTGTAACCTTCTCTAAAATTACGAGTAGTATGAAAACCCGTTACTTTAGAAATACCATAAGGTGAACGTGGATGAAATTTAGTCGTCTCATTTTGTGGGCACTCACCAATGTCACCAAACATCTCAGAGGAACCAGCAAAGTAGAATTTACATTGAGGTACTATTTTTTGTAAAGCTGATAATATATACAAAGTACCATTAATATTAATATCAAAAACATCAAAGGCATCTTCAAATGAATAGGTTACAAATGAATTAGCTCCTAAATGATAACACTCGTCAGGTTTAACTTCGTTAACAACACTAAAAACGCTACCATAATTAGTTAAAGAAGCTGAATGTAGTGTCATTTTATCTGCTAAATGAGATATTCTACCCAGTCTCATTTTTTGATCTTCAATAGCTACACGCCTAACTAACCCATGTACTTCATAACCTTTAGCTAAAAGAAACTCAGCCAGATATGATCCATCTTGTCCAGTAATTCCGGTAATTAAAACTTTTTTAGACATAAATTTTAAGTTATTTTTAATAATCGTTTATATATTTTAATTAAATCAGAAGCTGCTTGTTGCCAACTAAATATCTTACTTCTCTCTAAACCTTTTTTAATATATTCATTTCTTAAATCAGGATTATCTAACATTTCTTTAATACCACGAGCAATGTCTTCGGGATCTCTTGGATTAACATAATAAGCTGCCTCCCCTGCTACTTCTGGAAAAACTGAAGCATTAGACAAAACAATGGGAGTACCTGATCTTAAAGCTTCAACAGTTGGTATTGAGAAACCATCATTAACACACATGTAAACAAATAAATCACAAGTGTTGTAAAGAATAGGCATATCTTTATTTTGAATAAAGCCAGCAATAATAACTTCATCTTTTAAGTTATATTTTGCAATGGTTTCATCAACTAATTTATTATATGAAGGTATATGATAACCGCCAATAATAATTAGTTTATGGGGAAGATGATATTTCTTTTTTAAGATAGCAAAACCTTTTACTAGATTATGAACATTTTTATGTGGATCAAGTCTCCCTACTTCTAATAAAAATGGTGGCTCAAAATTATATCTTTCTTTAAGGCGTATTAAACCTGCTTGTTTTTCTTCTTCACTCAAGACTTTAAACTCTGGATTACAGGAAATAAAGAAATAATCTACTTTATCTCTTTTAACTTTGTGATACCACATAATCTGTTTAACACCTTCAATAGAATCAGCCAAAAGTACATCAATAAAGTATTTAGCAAAAAACTTAATATGCCAATTCCAGAGAGTACCACCCTTTCTAAAAACCGTTGGCTTATCAGGATCAGCAGCCCCGTGTAAAGTAACCACAAATTTTTTAATAGTACCTTTTAATTTAGCAAAGAAGAATAATGGATAAAGGTTATGACGTGGTACATGAAAAATATCAAATTTTTCTTTATTTATTAAAAACCACCAAGCCCATGATAATATACCACTAAAATGTTTAGTCTTGAATGTTTTAATTATAATGTTACGAGTTCTCTGACAAACATCAACTATACAAAATCCTTCCCGATGTACTAAAACAACTTCAACTTGATCAGAATAATTATCAAGAAATTGTTCAATTAACTTTTTACTATAAGTAGCCTGTCCTTTAGTTTTACGATCAATATCATCACAGAACCAAGCAACTTTAATTTTATTATTCATATTTTTTATTTAATCTATATATCTCAATAGTTGGACCAAGTCTTTCTTGGTAAAATAAAGTTATTAAATTATTTACTGAATCATCAAATACTTTAGTGATATGTTTATCTATATACTTATCTTTCCTTGAATCAAACACAATCAATTTTTCCATGTCATATTTATCAAGTAATCCATTTTTATTTTGATTAATTATTTCATTCAAAGGTGACTCATTATAATAGGCAACAATATAGTATTCGGCATTAACATCATTTAACTTACTTAAATCTAATTTTTCAAAATTATAGATAAAGTAACCTGGTTGATTATTATTTAATAAATAATTTAGCTTAGTATCTAGCACTTGACTATTATTTTCTTCTAATAATTTTAATGATTGATAAGATGGTGTTAAATAAAATGGATAGGTATTATCTAAAATTATTCTAGTATTAACTTCTAAATTACTTTCTACCCAGTTCTTAGCTTCAATAAATGTAGAATCTTTAAATAATTTTGATGAATAACAAAGAGTAAAATATACTTGTGGTAAAACTATTATAATAACTAAAGCATATTTTAAAGCTTTACTTATTTTAATCTTTTCAAATAATTTATTGATTCCATAAGCGGCAATAATAATCAAAAATGGAAAAGCTGGAAATAAATACCTATCTGGTGTTTTAGTATAAACAATAGCACTAATTAATAGATAAAATAATGGAAAAGCTACTATTATATAATTACTAACATTTTTCCATAAATCTTTTTTTTTAAACAAATCAATTATTCCATAGATAACAAATATAGTTATAAAATATAAGTTATACCAAATAACTTCAGGTATATTTTTAAACATTACAAAGACAAAATTATTCTGTTGATGTTGCGTGGCGATTTGAGGAATATCAAAACTAGCACCAAATATATTAAAGATAGCTCCCACACCTTTTCCAAACTGTCTAAACAAAGCATAGGGATTTGATATAGCAAATAAAACTATTATTATTACAAGTAATAAGCTACTTAAAATAAATGTTTTATCAAATAACTTTCTTTTTTTATTTTTAAATAAAAAGTAATGAATGATTAAAAACCATAAGACAACTATAATTGCAACATAACCCATACCAAAACCAAAAGCTATAGCTAGGCTAGACAACCAATAATATTTATTTACATTTGTTTTAAATAATTTATATAATAAATAAAATGATAAGAGTATTAAAAATGTCAAAGGTCCCCAGAATTGTCCTGACTGAGATAATAATAAATGTAAAGGCACTAAACTAAGTAGTATTGCACTTAAATATCCAACATTCTTATTATATACGTCTTTCGCAAACTTATATGCTAAATAGATCGAACCAAGTCCAAAGAAAGCAGAAATTATCCTAGAAATTATTAAAAAGTTTTCACTATGCAAAATAACATATTCCGTTAATTCAGTAAGATTACCAAAAACTCCAAATAACATGCTAAGTAAAGAATAAATTAATATAAAGGGAATTAATAAATAAGCAAATAAGTTTGGTAAATAACTAAAATCTAATATTAAAGTATGTTCACTTAACATTTTAAAAGCATTTGCTAAGTGAATATATTCATCACCAAAAAATCTAACAGGTAAACTAAAATTAATACTAAATAATCTAAGGATTAAACTAACAAATAATATACCTAGAATTGTATAATTAATTCTTTTCATTCTTCTTTTTTAATTCAATAATATTTAGAAAACACCAATTAGGATAAGCAAGTACTCTATTATATATCTTATGCAACCAAATTATTTTAGAAGGTATATACCATGTAAGAATAGAAATAATTGGAAATGTTGGGAAATATCCTTTTCT
>CAZSGB010000039.1:0-7064 GCA_964606355.1 uncultured Gammaproteobacteria bacterium
GTAGGTATGACATTTCTATTTGGCTGTACTATGACATTATCATGTGGCTACGACAAAAAAGAAATTACTATTGACAAATTACTTTAATATAATGTAACCTTGATGTTATGAATACATTTCGTAAATATCAAAGAGCCGTGAACTTCTTAGAATCTATCAATAATATGACTTCTAAGGATTACATGAGAAAGGATAAAGCTGATCGTTCTTATTATGTTGATCGATTACGTTATTTCTTAAAACTCTTAAATAATCCACAAGACGGTTTTAAGATAATTCATATTACCGGCACCAGTGGCAAAGGTACAATAACTAATTATCTTCATAAAATACTTTCCGTAGCCGGTTTCAAAGTAGGTTCCTACTTTTCTCCACATTCAACTACTTCAATTGAAAGAATAAAAGTCAATGATGTCTATATTTCTCAAAAAGATTTTATTGAACTAGTTGATTATGTAAAACCATACTTAAAAACAGCTATTATGAAATCTCCTTATGGTTGTCCTTCCTATTATGAAATCTTTTTTACTTTAGCTTTCTTGTATTTTCACAAAAAAAATTGTGATTATGTTGTCTTAGAAGCCGGGCTAGGTGGAACTTATGACGCCACTAATGTAGTTAAAAATACCAAAATAGCTTTAATTACGAATGTCGGTTATGATCATATGGATGTCCTAGGCAATACTTTAAGCTTAATTGCTATTGATAAAGCAGGCATAATTAAAAAAGACTGTACTTTTATTACTACAGAAACTAGACCTAAAATTTTAGAAATATTTAAAAAGAGATGTGAAAAAGTCGGAGCAAAGTATATTGCTCTAAAACCTAAAGATAGTAACGCTAATCAAATCTTAGCTCAGAGCGCTGCTCAAAAGTTAGGCTTTAAAGAAAGCATAATAAAAAAAGGTTTAACTGAAACCACACTACCATGTAGATTTGAAGCTGTCCAAAAAGAACCTTTAGTTATTATCGATGGGGCTCATAATCCACCCAAACTTGAATACTTAAGAAAAAAAATTGAAAAATTAAAATATAATAAATTAATTTTAATATTTGCGATTGCCGCTAATAAAAACCACAAAAAATGTTTAAAAGCTATCTTACCGGTAGCTGATGAATTATACTTAACTAGATTTTTAAAACAAACTAGAAAAGCTGCTGATTTGAAAGAACTCTACGATATTACTAGACTATATAGATCTAAATTACCAATTAAAGTCCATATTGATCCTTGGAAAGCTTTAAAAGACGCTTTAAATGAATTAGAAAAAGGCGATTTACTTTTAATTACCGGTTCCTTTTTCTTAGCTGGTGAGCTTAGAACTAAATGGACTAATGAAGAAGCTATTCTCAAAACCAGGAGTAGTTTTAAAAAACCTAGTAGTAAAAACGGCAAAAAATTATTATGAATAAAAACTTAGTCATTGTTGAATCCCCGACCAAAGCTAAAACCATTAGCCGTTTTTTATCTTCAGATTATAAAGTTGAATCTTCTTTTGGTCATATCCGAGATTTACCTAAAAGTAATATGGGTATTGATATTAAAAATAATTTTACTCCTAAATATGTTATTCCACCTAAAGCTAAAAAAAGATCAGATGAATTAAAAAAATTAGCCGCTAAGGCGACTACCATTTACTACGCTACCGATGAGGATCGGGAAGGTGAAGCTATTGCTTGGCATTTAGATCATATCTTTAAACACCCAAAGAATACTAAAAGAATTACCTTCCATGAAATTACTAAATCAGCTATTGATGAAGCTATTGCTAGTCCTCGGAAAATTGATATTAATTTAGTTGATGCTCAACAAGCTCGGAGAATCTTAGATCGCTTAGTCGGTTATGAGTTGTCTCCTTTTTTATGGAAAAAAGTCGCTCGTGGTTTATCTGCTGGACGTGTTCAATCTGTTTGTGTTCGCTTAATCGTTGAAAAGGAAAAAGAAATAGAAACCTTTAAACCCGAAGAATATTGGACCATTGAGGGCTTATTTTCTAAAAATGATAATACTTTTAATGCTCTATTAAGTAATACGCCTGAAAAGAAATTAAATAAATTTGATATATCGAATAAAGAAAAAGCTGATAAGATATTAGATGATTTAAAAAATAAAGAGTATAAAGTAGATAAGATTGAAGAAAAAGAAGCTAAAAAAAATTCTTTGCCCCCTTTTACTACTTCTACTTTACAACAAACAGCTAACAATTTGTTAGGCTATAGTGCTAAACAAACCATGATGATTGCTCAACAGCTTTATGAAGGCATTGAACTTGGTAGTCAAGGTTCTGTTGGTTTAATAACTTACATGCGTACTGACTCTTTTAATTTATCAGAGAAATTTATTAATGATGCCAAAAAATATATAACGGATAAATTTGGTTCAGAATATTTTAAAAAAGGAATATATAAAACAAAGTCAAAGCTTACTCAAGAAGCTCATGAAGCTATCCGTCCTACTGAAAGTTTTAATAATCCAGAAAATATTAAACAATACTTAGATAATAGACAATACAAACTATATAATTTAATCTGGCGCAGAGCCATGGCTTCTCAAATGGCTCCAGCTAGAGTAAACAATACTCATGTTGAAATACTAAGTAATAATCAATATCTATTTAAAGCTAAAGGTTCAGTCATAACCTTTGAAGGCTACTTAAAAGTCATGCCAACTAGAAATGGTGAGGAAATATTACCAATTTTAAAAGTTGGTGATAATCTTAAAGATAGAGAAATAAAAAGTGTTCAACATTTTACTGAACCACCAGCTAGATATTCCGAAGCTAGCCTAATTAAAGCTCTAGAAGAATATGGTATTGGACGTCCTTCTACTTATGCTCCAACGATTGCTACAATTCAAACTAGAAAATATGTTGAAAAGGAAGAAAAAAGATTAAAGCCATCCGAGATGGGTATTTTAGTAAATGATCTTCTAGTTGAACACTTCCCTAAAGTAGTTGATTATCAATTTACTGCTCGTATGGAAGATGATTTAGATGAAATAGCTCAAGGTAAAAAAGAGTGGCAACCAATAATTAAAAATTATTATGAACCTTTTAAACAAAACCTTATGCAAAAAGAAGAAGAAATTTCAAAAAAAGATTTAACTGAAGAAGCTACAGATGAAAAATGTGATAAATGCGGTAGCTCAATGATTATTAAACTTGGTAGATTTGGTAAATTTTTAGCTTGTTCTAATTTTCCTGAATGTAAAAATACTAAACAATTAAATGGTAAGGGTGAAATAGAAGAAGCTGAAAAAATTGATGAAAAATGTGATAAATGTGGTAAAGCCATGGTAGTAAAACATGGTAGATTTGGTAAATTCATTGCTTGTAGTGGTTATCCTGATTGTAAAAACATTAAAAATATTGAAAATAAGACCGGTGTAAAATGTCCTGAGTGTAAAAAAGGTGAAATAGTTGAAAAACGTAGTAAAAAAGGAAAAACTTTTTTTGCTTGTAATCAATACCCTAACTGTAAATACGCTCTCTGGTCTAAACCAACTGGTGAAAAATGTCCAGACTGTGACTCTTTACTTGTTTTTGGCTCTAAAGATACTATCAATTGTTCAAACAAAGAATGTAAATATACGGCTTAAATACCTTGACCCAAAAATTCTCTAATATTAATTAGAGGATTTTTTGTTTCTCTTTACTAATTTAAATAAGCTTAGTACAATAAGTAAGCTAAACATATGATTACCATTGAACAAATAATTGAAACGGTAAATGAGTATAATCCTGATGCTAATACAAAGATGGTTCGCGAAGCCTATGAATTTGCAGCTATGGCTCATGCTGGTATGAAGCGTCAATCTGGTGAAGAATATATCCAACATTCTTTAGCCACTTCTTTAAATTTGGCTAAATTAAGATTAGATACTCCTTCCATTGTGGCCGGTCTTTTACATGATGTGCCAGAAGATACTAGCTATACCTTAGAAGATATTAAAAAAAAATTTGGTAGAGAAGTTGCTAAACTAGTTGAAGGTATTACTAAACTTGGAACTCTTAAATATCGTGGTTTAGAAAGATATGCTGAAAATTTACGTAAAATGTTTTTAGCTATGGCTGAAGATATTAGGGTAATTCTCATTAAATTTGCAGATCGAATAAATAATTTAGAAACTTTGTAATATTTAAGACCGTATAAAAGGAAAAGAATTGCTTTAGAAACATTAGAAATTTATGCTCCCATCGCTCTAAGACTAGGTATGGGTGAAATGAAAGGTAATTTAGAAGATTTAGCTTTCCCTTATGTCTACCCCAAAGAGTATGCTTGGGTTAAAAAAGAAGCTGAGAATAAATTAAAAATTGAAAAAAAGTTTATTGATAAAATAAAGAAAGTAGTGCAAAAGGAATTGCAAGAAGAAGGCATTGAACATGTTTCTATCCACGGACGCATTAAACATCTCTACTCTCTCTATCGTAAATTATTAACCAAGGATAGAGATATAAATAGAATCTACGATTTAATCGCTTTAAGAGTCGTGGTTAAAGATGTACCTGAATGTTACAAAGTTCTTGGGTTAATACATAAAAAATGGAAACCTTTAAAAGGTAGAATTAAAGATTATATTGCTCAACCTAAACCTAATGGTTATCAATCATTACATACCACGGTTTTTGCTAAAAAAGGTAAAATTGTTGAATTCCAAATTAGAGATAAAAAAATGCATGAATTGGCTGAATTTGGTATTGCGGCTCATTGGCAATACAAGGATAGTGATATTAAAAAAATAACCAGAGAAAAAGCTGAATGGGTTCATGCCTTAAAAGATATTCAGAAAAGATTTCAAGATGATCTAAAATATTTATCTGAAATTAAGGTAGAAATATTTCAAAATAGAATATTTGTTTTTACACCACAAGGCGATGTCATTGATCTACCTGAAAATTCTACGCCCGTAGACTTTGCCTATCATATTCATACTGATGTTGGTAATAAATGTAGTGGCGCTCTAATTAACGAAGAAATGAGTTCTTTAGATACGTCTTTAAAAAGTGGTGATGTGGTAGAAATTATAATAAACAAGAATAGAAAAAAGCCTAATCCTGATTGGTTAGACTTTGTTAAAACAAATATTGCTCGTGACAAAATAAAATATTACTTAAATAAAGAAAAAGAAGGAATAATTATTAAATTACTTAAAAAGAAATAATTAATTTAAGTTAACTTTTTAATTAATTCTTCTAATTCCTGATTAGAATAAAACTCTATTATAATTTGACCTCTCTGGTCTTTTTTGTTTATCTCTACCTTAGTACCTAAAGCTTTTCTTAAAATATCTTCTTTGGCAGCAATCTCTAAATCTTTACTACTACTTATTTTTACACCTCTAACCTTTCTAATCTCCGCTTCCGCTTTGGTAATGGTTAAATTAAATCTTAATATTTTATTATATAATTTTATTCTCTCATTCTCACCTTCAACTGAAAGAATAACTTTAGCCAAACCAGGTGATATTTTATGAGCCACTAAACCGGCTTGAATTACTTCAGGTAAATCTAACATTCTTAAAGTATTAGCAATAGTTGATCTTTTTTTACCAACTCTTTTCCCAACTTCTTCTTGAGTTAAATTGAACTCATCAATTAATTTTTTATATGCCCTCGCTTCTTCAATAAAGTTTAAATTCTGTCTTTGAATATTTTCAATTAAAGCTAGCTCTAATTTTTCAATGTTTTGAGCTAATCTCACAATAACTGGTACCTTCAAAAGACCAGCCTGGATAGCTGCTTTTAATCTACGTTCACCAGCAATTAACTGATACTCATTATTCTCTTCAGTAACTATTAATGGTTGCAAAATACCATGCTTTTTAATTGATTCAATTAAATCTTCCATATCACCAACATTAAAATCTTTACGTGGTTGCCAAGGATTACTACTTATCTCATTAACTGAGACTTGAATTACTCTTTCTGAAATATCTAAAACTTTCTCTTCAAAAGAAGATCTTTTATTATCCTCATAATCTGAGACATTTAATTTAGGGATCAATGAACCTAAACCTCTGCCTAAGCCACTATTTATCATATATATCTTTAGTTAATAATATTTCTTGAGCTAACTTATTATATGCTTTAGCGCCTCTAGAATGAGGCTGATACTCTAAAATAGATTTACCATACGAAGGAGCTTCGGCTAAAAGAATATTTCTTGGAATAACAGACCTGAATATTTTTCTTGGAAAGTGTTGATAGAGCTCATAAAAAACTGCTTCTGACAAACTATTCCTGCCATCATACATAGTTAAGACTGCGCCTAGTATATTTAATTCTGGTTTTATATTATTCTGCACTAAATTAATAGTATAAAGTAATTGAGAAAGACCCTCTAAGGCAAAATATTCACACTGAACAGGGATTAACAATTCATTAGCTGCTACCATACCATTTATCGTTAAAAGACCAAGAGAAGGCGGATTATCAATTAGGACAAAATCATAAAGATGAAGGTAAGGCCTTAATTGATCTTGTAATCTAAATTCTCTTCTGGGTAAATTTACTAATTCAACATTTGCTCCTGCTAAATTAAGAGTGGCTGGTGCAATATGTAAGCCATCTATTCTATGCTTAATGGTAATATCCGGTAAATTAATTTCTTCAATAGCCATTATCTCATATACACCTTTATCTACTTTTTGATAATCAACTCCTAAACCAGAAGAAGCATTACCTTGGGGATCAATATCTACTAGTAAAACTCTCCTGCCCAGAGCAGCTAAATAGGTAGCTAAATTAATAGCGGTAGTTGTTTTACCAACACCGCCTTTTTGATTAATAATTGAAATAATTCTAGCCATATATCATCTAAATTATACTTTAAAAAAGAGATTCTTTCAATTAAAAAATTCCTTTTACAAAGGAATGATTTGGTTGCGGGGGCCGGACTCGAACCGGCGACCTGCAGGTTATGGGCCTGCCGAGCTGCCAACTGCTCTACCCCGCGTCAATTAAGCTACTTAAAGCTAACCTATATCAATATATTTGTCAATGGTCCGCGCAGATGTGTAAAGGTGAAATAGAAATGTCCTACTTGGGGTTATTTAGAAATGTCCT
>CAZSGB010000040.1:0-6944 GCA_964606355.1 uncultured Gammaproteobacteria bacterium
AAATGCCTTCAAAATAGCGGAAAAATACCATGCCGAGGCGCTTTGCGCCGAGGCTTCCAACCTTGATTTTTCGAAATGTGATTCTTGGCGGAGAGGGAGGGATTCGAACCCTCGCGTCGCCTATAAAGACGACCTAGAAGTTTAGCAAACTCCCCCCTTCAGCCTCTTGGGTACCTCTCCGTTATTAGTTAAAATAAATAATAACTTAAGTAATATATAACTTTTTAATGGGTTTGTCAATTACTTAAGTTTAAGCTATAATTATGATATGGAAAATCATGGTAAAACATTAGCTAAGTGGAATTTTCAAGAATTCACTAAGTATGAAAGAAGTAAAAAATGGCACTTCTGGATTTTTGTGGTTATTGCTTTTTGTTTAATATATTCTACCATAACTAGAAATTTTTTATTCGCAGTTATTATTATAATTGCCACCATAACTTTTATTTTAATAAATAGAAAAGAACCAGAACAAATTATCATTGCTTTAACTGAGGATGGTATTGAAGTAGAGGAACGTTATTTCCCATATGAACAAATTGAAAATTTTTACATTGTCTATCAACCACCTCAAGTAAAAACACTTTTTCTTAATTTCAAATCAATTACTTTACCTCGTATGCCAGTACCTTTAGAAAATCAAAATCCTTTAGAAATTAGAAAGATTTTAAATGAATATCTTGAAGAAGACCTAGATAAAGACGACGAACCTCTTTCAGAAGGTATGGGTCGTTGGTTAAAATTATAATCTATTAAATAAAAAAGTGTCTATGACCGGCATTAGACACTTCGTTAATAATTATGAACCTTAGCTTTAATTTATAGCTAAGATTTTGATTGTTCCCGATGTTTCATTGATAACATCGAAATTGAGGGTACATATACCCCCCCATCATTTAAAATTTCTCTACATTCTTTGGCTCCATATTGATAGCCGTCAAGATAATATTTTCATCACTAAACTTTACTTGATTTATCAACTAATCGTGAGCTAGAGTTAAAGCTATTATTTGACTGACTTTAGTTTTTTTTAAAGTCTTAGCTGCTTCTTCTAGAGTAGAACCGGTAGTTACTACATCATCAATCAAAATGATTTTTTTATTACATATATTTTCAGTATTAATTACCTCAAAAGCGTCATTTAAGTTAGTTGATCTTTTAGCTTTACTTAGACCTACTTGATGAGGTGTATTCCTAGTTCTAATTAAGACATTATTACATACTCTTAGATTAAAACGTTGAGCTAAGTAATTAGCTATTATTTCTGATTGATTAAAACCCCGTTCTAAATACCTTTTCTTATTTAATGGAATAGGTATTAGAATACATTCAGTTAAATCAATTTTTTCTTGTTTTAGGTATTTAATTAATATTTCAGTTAAAGGTTTAGCTAATTTTTTAATATATCTGAATTTGAAGTAATGAATAGCTTTTTGGACTAATTTATTATCATATTTAGTAGCTGAATATATTCCATCAAGATATTTTAATTCACCTTTAAACTTAAAATTATTATTTATTTCTATTTTCTCTAAACATTTAGAACATAAATAGGTATCTTCTTTTTTACAACCTAAGCATTCAAGAGGGAAAAGTAAGGATAAGAGGTAATTGAATATTTTTTTAATCATAAAACAGGGTATTAATAATTAGTGACCCTGTTTTAAATATATATATTAATTAAAAATTACTTTTTCTTTTTCAGCCTTAACATTTATTATTTTCTTATTCTTAAACTTATCACTTAATAATTCATTAGCTAAAGGATTTTCTAGCATGTCAGAAATAGTTTTTCTAACTTTTCTAGCTCCTTGATCTGGATCATATGACATTTTAGTGATTAACTTTTCTAAACTTTGACTAGTTTTTAAATTAATACCTTGTTCTTTAATCCGATTAGTTAAATCCTTTAAATGTAACTTAGTTATCTTGGATATATCATTTTCAGTTAAGGGTTTAAAGATTACTACTTTGTCGATTCTATTTAAAAATTCAGGTCTAAATGTATCAGTTAAGCCTTCTTTAATTTTTTTAGTTAACTTATCAAATTCTTTAGTCATTTTCTCTTGATTAGTTTCATTAATTTCAAAACCAAGTGAAGCTTGTTTATTAAACTCCTTTAAACCAATATTTGAAGTCATGATAATAATCGTATTTTTGAAATTAATTTTTTTACCAGTAGCATCAGTAAGTTGTCCATCTTCTAGAATAGGTAAGAGTAAATCAAAAACATCAGGATGAGCCTTTTCTATTTCATCAAATAAAATGACACTGTAAGGCTTACGTTTGACTTGATCTGTTAGCTTGCCTTGTTCTTTATAACCAACATAACCTGCTGGGGCACCTATTAATTTTGAGATATTAAAACTATGGGAAAATTCAGACATATCAATACGGATTAAAGCCTCTTCATCTTCAAATATTTCTCGAGCTAAAATTTTAGCTGTTTCGGTTTTACCGACGCCTGAAGGGCCAAGAAAGATAAAAGAAGCAATGGGTCTGTTAGGGTTAGATATACCGGTTCTTGACCTTCTAATACTTTTAGCTAAGTCAGACAAGGCTTCATCTTGTCCAATGATAAAATTCTTTAAGATATCTTCTAAATTAAGTAATTTCTGTTTTTCAGTAGCAATTAATTCACTAACAGGTATTTTAGTCATACGTGACAAGACTAAAGCTACATCACGTCTAGTTAGGGTACCCAGAATTTTCTTTTTCTCTTCAACTTCTTCTTTTTTAAGATCATCTAATTTCTTAAGTAAATCATCTTCTTCGGCTTTATATTTTAAAGCTTCATCAAACCTTTCAGAGATTATCTGCTTTTCTTTGATTTCTTGAACTTTATTTAATTCTGCTTCTAACTTTTTAATAGTTTTAGCAATACCATTTTTAGTAGTTTCTACTTTAATCTTAGCAGCCGCTTCATCAATTAAATCAATAGCCTTATCCGGTAAATGTTTATCTGGTAAATATCGATGTGATAATTCAACCGCAGCTACGATAGCTTCACTAGATATTTTAACTTGATGATACTTTTCATAATTTTTTTTAATACCTTCTAATATACTTATCGTTTCTCCGGGTGTTGATTCATTAATAATGACAGGTTGAAACCTTCTTTCAAAAGCAGGATCAGATTCAATATGTTTTTTAAATTCTTCTTGTGTAGTAGCGCCAATCATTCTTAGATTACCACGAGCTAGTTCTGGTTTAAAAAGATTAGCGGCATCAAGTGAACCAGTAGAAGCTCCAGCGCCAATAACGGTATGTATTTCATCGATAAATAGGATAATATTTGGGTCAGCTTTTACCTCTTCAATAATTTTTTTTAACCTATTTTCAAATTCACCCCGATAAATAGTACCAGCAATAGTTGAGCCAAGATCTAATGTTAAGATTCTTTTGTTAATTAAAACGTCAGGTACTTTATTTTCAGAAATTCTTTTAGCTAATCCTTCCACAATAGCGGTTTTACCAGTTCCAGGATCACCAAGTAGGATAGGGTTATTTTTAGTTCTTCGAGACAGTATTTGAATAACTCTATCAATTTCTTCATTACGACCAATTACGGGGTCAATATTTGATTGGATTTCGGGGTTAGTTAAATCAACGGCAAAGGTTTCTAGAGCTGATTCTTTGTTAAGAGCAGGATTTTGTGTTAAAACTCTTTCTAATTGAGCTTCATTTAATCCTTTAGGCTGAGTGGTTAAATCAACAAATTTGGAAGTACTTTCTAAAATACTTTCAATATGTGATTTAATAGCTTCCTGATTAATACCTAGTTCATTGAAGAATTCTAAGAGTAGTTTATTATTACTTTCTACTAAAGCTAAGAGTAAGTGTTCTGTACCAATATATTTATGATTAAATTCAAAAGCTATTTTAACACTCTTTTCTATTATCTTAGAAGTTTCATTACTTAGATTAGGGACTGCTTTAGTAGTAGTTTGCTCTTTACTCTGATTGTTATTTATTATCTCCAAAGCACGTCTTACTCGTTCTGGGGTTAATTTGTTTTTATGCAGTATTTCAGCACCAATGCTCCCTTTTTCATTAGATAATGAGTAGAGTAAGTGCAAAGGCTCTATTTTAAAGTGATACAAGGAAGCAGCAATATCTTGAGCTAAAGTTAAGACATGCTTAAAATGCTTAGTAAATTTATTATATATATTATTTGTCATAGTAAAAAAAGAATATTATGAATATCACTTTTTGTCAATAATTTAGTTTAAGCCATGCTACGGAGTTTAGCTACTCTTTCATTAAGAGGGGGATGAGTAGAAAAAAGACCAACGACCTTTACTTTAAAAGGATTAGCAATGTAAAGATGAGCTGTAGCATGATTAGCGCTTTTCATAGGTTGATTAAGAGTATCAATTTTTTCTAAAGCCCGTGCTAAGCCTTCAGGGTACCTAGTTAAGAGGGCCCCAGCAGCATCAGCTAAGTATTCACGTTTACGAGAAACTGCTAGTTGAATAAGCTTAGCAAATAATGGAGAGAGAATAGCTAAGAGTAAACCAATTATGATTAAGGGACCACCATTTTTGTTATTACTCTTTTTATAACCAAAGATAAAGTTTGTTCTTAAAAAGAAATCAGCTAAAAGAGTAATAATACCCACGCAGACAATAACAATCATCATTAAACGAATATCATAATTTTTAATATGTGATAGTTCATGAGCTATGACCCCTTCTAATTCTTCATTGGCTAATTTTTCAATTGCACCAGTGGTTACAGCAATAGATGAATTTTGAGGATCTCTGCCGGTAGCAAAAGCATTAATATTTGGATCTTGAATTATGTAGACTTTAGGCATAGGTGTACCAGCTGTCATACTCAAATTTTCTACCATTCTAAAGACATAGGGATTTTCTTCTTTTTTAATTTCTTTAGCTTTAGAAATAGCCAAAGCAATTTTATCACCTTTAAAATAAGAAACTAGATTTAAAACTAAAGCTAGGGTGATAGCAAACATTACGACGCTATAACCAGTATTAGAGAATTGACTCCAAATCCAGCCAAAAAAAACAATGATGACAAAAAAAATAATCATCAAAAACCAAGTTTTTCTTTTATTACTTTCTATTTGTTTGTACATAGATTAAAAATCTACTTTGATGTTTTCTTTCTCGGCACTTTCAGCTTCAAAGAATTCATAGGCTTTAAAGCTTAACATACCAGCGACGGTATTATTTGGGAAGGTTTGAATTTTAGTATTAAAGTCTCTAACGTTTCCGTTATAGAATCTACGAGCAGCTTGTATCTTATTCTCGGTATCACTTAATTCATCTTGCAACTTAGCAAAGTTCTCTGAAGCCTTAAGCTCTGGATAATTCTCCGCCACAGCAAATAATGATTTTAAGGCACCACTCAACATATTCTCAGCTTTACCTTTTTCTACGGCTCCTTGAGCACCCATAGCTTCGGTTCTAGCTTTAGTCACATTTTCAAATAATTCTTTTTCATGAGTGGCATAACCTTTGACAGTTTCTACTAAATTAGGTATTAAATCATACCTTCTCTTAAGTTGAACATCAATATCGCTCCAAGCTTCATCAGTCCTGTTTTTTAGCTTAATTAAGCCATTATAGACGCTAATAAGCCAAAGGATGATAACCACAATAACCGCAATAATGATGTAAAGTAATGTATCCATACTCTCTTTAGTTAATTATTTAATATATTGTATTTTTAGTGAATTTATTATACAATTATAAATGAAAGTAGTCAAAATATGAATATTATTAATATATTAAAAGAGAATAAAATAAAGTTAATTACTTATTTTGTCTTTTTATTTGCTTCCATTGGTCTTGTTACTTATGCTACTTGGACAGCACCATCAGCCACCCCGCCAGAAAATAATACCCCAACCCCTTTGAATGTAAGTGATACCGCTCAGCTTAAGATTGGTAGTTTAGGTGTAACTAACGGTATTTCTACTTATGATAGTGTAGTAGATATTAATACCATCGAGACAGGGACGTTATGTTTAGAGAATGGCAGTGATTGTATTAGTGCTTTTAGTGCTCTTTCGCCCTGGCAAACTAATACTTATGGTATTTATTATAATGAATCTGGTAAAAATGTGGCCATTGGCGCTGCTGCAGTTGCGGGCGATAATAGATTACAAGTTACTGGTAATACTTTAATAAGTGGCAAATTAACAGTTGATACTATTGATCCAGTCTATTGGATAGAGGGGGTAAGTTATTCTACTTATGGACATTTTACTACCGGCATTAATGAAGAAACAATGGGTAAGGTAGAACTTAGTAATTATTCAAATGGTAAATATAGCTATCTAATAGATTTTGATCATGAAAAAGAAGGTTCTGATCTTTGGCTTTTTAAACAGATAATAGCTTTAGATAATGAATGGAACGATTTAGTAGTCTCTCTTTCTCCAGAAGGCAGGGGAGAAGTTTGGTACGAGTTTAATGTTGAAGAGAACCAAATAATATTCTATGGTACTAATCAAATTAAAGTTTCATATAGATTAGTTGCTCCAAGATTTGATAAGGAAAAGAGAAATGGTAATTATTCAGATATTTTGGATCAAAACGTTGGTCTTTGGGTAAGATAAATTTAATTTACAAAATTAAGTATTAGTTTAACTAGTACTTTTTTGATCTATAATAAGAAAAGGCCTAAATTGCGGGGAAGCAATAAAGGCCTAGTGCGAGGAGAAAGTTTAACGAAGAAGAGTCATCTTCTTCATATAGATTTTTTCCTCAGTTATGAGTCGGTACATGTATATGCCGGTAGGAGAGGAAGTGGCATTCCATGTTACTTGATGTTTTCCAGCGAATTGATAGGTATTAACCAATCTAGCAACTTCTTGTCCACGAAGATCGTAGATAATCAGCTGCACATCACTGGCAAGTGGTAACTCATAACTTATGAGCGTCTCAGGGTTGAACGGATTGGGGTAGTTCTGG
>CAZSGB010000041.1:0-6629 GCA_964606355.1 uncultured Gammaproteobacteria bacterium
GGTCTCAAAAACAAGTAGATATTCATCTTCAACTTTCTTTCTATGCCTGGGTATATTATCTAACTTATCACCAGTTTTTTACAGAAATACGATTACATTTTCTAAATACCAAAAAGGGAACAATCAAAACTTATAAGACAGTAAGAAGCATAACTGACATTAAAGCAATAGAAAAAGATGTTTTAAAAATAGTACGGGAAATAAAAGATAATGGTTTATGGGAAAAACGTTTATCAAAAGATGATAAATGTAAACTAAACAATTTAAAATTAAATATATGAAAGAGAAAACAATAATTAAAATAAATATTTGTCCGGAATGTAATGAAGTTGGGTTAGAAACTGAAATTATAATAGATGATAAAGAAAATTCTTTTGAAACAGGTAAACAAAAATGTAAATACTGTAACTATTCAATTAATTAATAAACCTAATTAAAAAAGATAAATAATACATTATTTTGATCATAAAAAGTTATCCACAGTTACGCTATATACAAAATTTACTATATGACGTATAATAAATGATGTAAGGTCAAGTTGTTAATAAGTATTAAAAAAGTATTATAAATAATTTAATAAACCTAACCAAAAAAACTATGACTAAAGAGGAACATAAAGCAGGTAATCCAAATGCTTATGGAATGAGGTGGTGGAATTTGAATAACAAAAATAAATACACAGAAAAAGAGATTGAAAACGCTAATTAAAATAATTAATGATAACAAATAAATTAATAAACCTAACCAATAAAACTATGTCACATTTAGGAAATGATAATTATTTAGAAAACATGAGAGAATCAATGGAAGAATATAATCTTATGTTAGAACAATTAACAAATTCATTAGATAAGGTATTAAGCGTTACTATAGAAAATTCCAAAAACTTAGTAGAAGCAGGTGAAGAATTAAAAACATTTGTTGATGAATTTAATGAATATTATGAAGAGCATAAATAATATGAAAGCAACATCAAAACAACAATGGAAAACAACATTAGATCTTAAAGAAAAAGGGATCTATGATCACAACTTAAATTCTTGGCTTTGGAAACTTAGTCAACAAGACGATAGTAAAAAAACATTTTCTGATTTAATAGAAATAATAGAAAACTCTACTAAAGAAGAAATAATGTTTTATCTTAAATCATTAGGATATAATAATTAACAATAAACTTATGACATTTTTACCAAAGGAATATGAAATTCCTAAAACAGCTTCAAATTATATGAAGTTCGCTGATGGACTAAACCAAATTCGTGTCTTAGACTCAGCTATCACTGGATATGAATATTGGAATAAAGACAATAAACCAATTAGATCTAAAATAAATTGGCAAGTACCACCTAAAAACGCAAGACTTAATAAAGATAATTCATTTACTTGTAAACATTTTTGGGCTTTTCCAGTATGGAACTATAATGCTAAAAAAGTACAAATTTTAGAAATAACTCAAATTACAATAATGAAAGCTATGAAAGCATTAATAAGTAATCCAAAATGGGGTGATCCTAAAAAATATGATATTGCTATTATTAAAGAAGGTGAGAAACTAGAAACCATTTATACAATACAAGCTGAACCGCCTATAGCTGAACCAACTACTGAAATAACAGAAGCCTATAACAAAGTTAATATTAACTTAGATAATTTATTTGATAATTCTGATCCATTTGATAAATCAAAATCATTAGAAGAATCTACAGAAGAATTTAATGTTGAAGATATTGAATTTTAAATAAAGATAAAAATCATGAAAAACCAACTATTACAAATTCCAGCTGTAATATCCAAAATTCAATCAATGGCTAATAAAGTCTTAAGACTTCAAATTGATACACAAGAAAATTTAACTTCAGAACAAATGGTCAAGATAATAGATAACTTTGATAAATTTGGTTACTTCTGTTTCTTAATAGAAAAAAGAATTGAGCCGAAAGAAATAGAAATTCCTGATATTAAACCAGAATTCAAAAATGATAAATCACCAAGTCAAAGACTTAGAAATGTATTATGGATATTGTGGGAACAAAATGGTAAAAAAGGAGAATTTGATATTTATTATAAATCTCAAATTGAAAAAATAATTGAAACAATTAAAAATAAATTAAATTAAACTATATGCTTAAAACAGAAAAATCAAAAGTAACAAAATTTTTACAAAGATATTCACTAATAATTAAAAACTATAATGAAAAAAAATATGACATTAAAAGAATTAATGAAAAAATTAAATCTTAATAAAACCGAATTAGCCGTTGAACTTGGTTTAACAGAACAAGCTATAATAACTTGGTTAAATGGCAGAAGAACACCAAATATTGGTAATTTAAGAGATTTATATGATTTATGTCAAAAAAATAATATTGATGTGGATTTGATCAAAATGTTTAAATAATAATAAAAATAAAAAACTAATTAAAAATCTATGCAAAAAATCAAAACAAAATTTAATCAATTTATCTCTTACTGGAAAAAAAATGGAGTTACAATCTGGTTACTCTTAGTCATAAATTTGACTATTTGGAATATTGCAATTTACGCTTATTTCAATGTTTATGAGCAATTTGGTATGATTACTCATATTCAAGCAGAAAACGTCGCTACGGAGCAAATTTTAAGCCAAAGAACGCCAGAAATTGAAGATATTGTCTTAAATATGGTAGAAGACGCTAAACTTAATAAATATGAGGTTTGGTCAATTATTAATTGCGAAAGCCATTGGCAAGCTGACGCTATTAGTATAAATACTAACGGAACTTATGATGTCGGATTATGGCAAATCAATTCCGTTCATAAAGATATAAATAATACTGATAAAATGAATTATGTAAAAGCTACTAACTGGGCTATTAATAAAAGATTAAACGATGGTTCGTGGAACGCTTGGACTTGCGCTGATAAAATAAACTTATAACAAATTAATAAACCTAACCAATAAAACTATGACTAAAGCAGAACATAAGGCAGGTAAGCCAAATGCTTATGAAATGAGAAGTTGGAATTTGTATAATGAAGACAAATACACTAAAGAAGAACATAAAGCAGGTAAACCAAGTGCTTATGAAATGAGGTATTGGAATTGGGATAATAAAGACAAATATACTAAAGCAGAATATGAAGCAACTAAACCAAATGCTTATGAAATGAAATATTGGAATTATGAGAATGAAGAGGAATATACTAAAGAAGAACATAAGGCAAGTAAACCAAGTGTTTATCAAATGAAATGTTGGAATTTGAGTAATAAAGATAAATACACAGAAGAAGAAATCAAGAACGCTGATAAAAATAATTAAGGAAAACAAAACAAACAAATGGCTAAACTATTCCCTATAATTTTAATATTTTTAGACCTTGGAGCCTCTATTGTTTATTTTATAAGCGGTGATTGGAAACTAGGGTTATATTGGTTATTTGCGGGGGGCTTAACTTTAATGGTAACTATATGATTAAAAATATATCAACTAAATAAAATAAATATATGAAAAAATTAAACAAAGAGACACCTTTTTGGGATGATTTTTGGAATGGTATATTATTAATTGTAATAGGTATATTAGTTGGTATTGGTTTATCTGTTTATATATCAGTGATTCATTGGAATACTAAAAATACTGTTTTTACAGTTTCTAGAGTTGTTGATAATGATACTGTAGAATTATCTACTGGTGATAAAGTAAAATTATTAGGTATTAATACTCCAGAATCTACTACAAAAAAAGAATGCTTTGGTAAAGAAGCATCGGCTAAAATTAAAGAACTAGTTGAAGGTAAAGATGTAACCTTAGAAATAGATATAACTAATAAAGATTCTTTTGGCAGATTACTTAGATATATTTGGATTGATGATGTTATGCTTAATAAATATTTAATTAAAGAAGGTTATGCCTTTGCTGACATCTATCCTAAAAATACTAAATATAAAGTTGAATTTGAACAAGCAGAAGAAGAGGCTCATCTATATAATAAAGGGCTATGGAATGAATGTAATTATAAATAAAATATAATTTTTATTATCTCTATTTAATTTTATAACTTAAATTACTACTAGCTGTAAATCTTCCCCAAATTACTAAAACAAAAGCTACTAACTCTTGTAATAACTCTAAAAATATTGCTACTTCTTCATTGGCAACTGGGATAGTAATTCCAAAAACCGCTAATAATCCAAGTATAGCACCAATAATTGTTTTAGATTTTAGAAAAAATTTATCTATTTTTTGTTCACTCGCCATTTTTTTTTAATTAAATTAATTAGATTTTGTATATATGGATGCTTAGGGATAATCCATTCTGGATGGAGTTTCCTAGCTTTAATTATTTTATCTTTAACGTTCATTTAAGAGCTCAGTTACAACGTCATAAGCAATGCCATTGCTAATATTAATCATTTTCTCTCCTTCTGGTATATAATCAAATACTATATCTGGAACTGTTTTTACATTTTTCATAGCTATATTATATGATTGAGCCATTTCTTTAGTTGATAACCAACGTCTTTCATCGTTTCTAATAATATAAACCTTATCAGATGAAGTGATCTTAATGCCTTGATTTTCATATTTCTTAACTAGACTTTTCTTTATATCTTTAGAATCCCTTAAACTAACCGTATAGAGCATTCCATAGTTGTTAATGTAATTCCAACTAAGTTTCTTCTTAAAAGGCTCGTACGAGTCAAATATTAAGTCGTAGAGGCCATAAGTATAGCCAATACCTAAGAAAGCGTGATTAGCTGGTAAGTTTGAAGATTGATAAATACCATTTTTAATATTATTTGGCCAAGCATAGCCTATAAGTTGATTAGGCCCATACTTTTCATATTCATTAATTTTATAAGGGTATACCCATTCATAATTAAATTGAATATAATCTAATAAAGCAAATCCTTTATTTTTAATGAGAGAAGGAATTTCAGTATAATAATTATTCCAACCATCTACAAAAGGCCAGTCAATCTCTGCTACTAAACCATATTTACGAATAGTATCTGCTACTTTAATTTGAGTATTTCCACGTTGAGTTGTTCTTGATAAATAGGCTATGTATCTATCAGAGGTATTACAATAAGCATTGCCATCTTCATTTCGTTCAATTAAGCCAAAGGCTTTAAATACTCTTACTATCATTTTTTGTTCTTCAGTAGCAGTTTTATTAACTACCATCTTCATTAATCTATTAATGATAACTTCAATAGCATTACAAGCTGATTGTGAAACGCAACTCATTGTTTCATTTCCATTTCTTTTTTGAAGTTCACCTGGTGGTAAAGAATCTTCATAATTAGAATCAAGAGCTAAAATTTTTCTAGTAGCTCCAACTATTGTTTCAAAATTTTTACTACCTTCTACTTTCCAATCTTTTAATTTAGGTCTTTTCACAATAAGACCATTGTCTAAATTACTTCTTTTAAATAATCTATCTATAAAATAAAGTATTTTTGTTGTGATATTCATATATTTTTAATATTATTTAATTTATTATGTATTTATTATACTTCCTCTAACTTCTTTTCTAAGAATAGTTTGAGGTTCTAAAATGTTTTTCCTTTCACTAAAAATAGCAAAAATGACTGCTATAGCTGTAATAATTGTTACTATTATAATAGATAGAAGAAGTGGCAAATTTAGTTTCGGGTATCTTTTATCTATTTTTTGTTCATCTGACATATTTTTATATTAAATTAACTATTAAACCTACTAAATTAGCTACTAATAAAATTATAACCGCCCAGAACTTAGTACTTAAATTATCTACCGCTTTTTGAATATGTGGTAAATGGTTGACCATTATAGACTTTACCTGAGCTTCTAAGGTAGCTAGTCTTTCGTGTATTTTTATACTATTAGTTGATGTTATCTGTTCCATATATTAAATAATTATTACCAAGTAGCTATTGCTACTCTTTTGATATTTTAACCTTTCTTATTTATAGTTATGCAGCCCCGATTGTTGTTTGTAATTTAATCCTCTCATAATACCCAAAGTCTATTTAATTAATTATGATGAAAGCAAGTAATTTCTATTGTTTTATGTTTCATTATATACTTCTACACAACCCCATTTGGAGGTTACGGTATTATATATAAATTCAACCGTTAATAATTTATTGATAATAGTCGTAACCGGCAAAACCGCTCCTGCATCCTCAAAAGAAGCACCCCATGCAATAGACCTTGCTATACCATCATCTATTATTCTTATTGTCAATCTTTGAAAATTAGTAGGCGTACCTGATAAATTAGTAGTAAAAGAAGTAATATCAACAGCCTGAGCCGTTATAGAAAAAGCATCTGTTTTATCAGTATAAATAGTCGGTGTAGCATCGCTTACTACACTATCAACCCTTGGCGTAATTCTTTTATTGGTAAAAGTTTGCAAATCAGTCAAATTAGCGACTTGAAGATCATCACCGGCATCATTGGTAAACCATAATTGATTGGGTATTGTCTTATATACCCATATCTGACCATATCCCGCTGTATCGACAACAGATGTAGTCTTTTCTTTTAAAGAAATTGACCCTTCAACCGTTAGTATGGAATTAGTATTAGGTGTAGTGGTGCCGATACCGACATCCCCCGCAAAATAGTTATCCCCAGCACCTGATGAATAAATAGAACCTG
>CAZSGB010000042.1:0-6585 GCA_964606355.1 uncultured Gammaproteobacteria bacterium
ACACTCTTCAGTATATACCTTGCTAACCTAGAACCCTATATTGCGTATGATCCAAGGGTTTTCCCTAAGGGCACTAAATATGATAAAATTTCTGAAAAGAAATTAAGAGATATTGTGTGGTTAATGAACCACACTAAGAGAAAATGCCTTAATTGGCATACACCCTGCGAGGTATATAGGGGTTGTTGCACTTCAACGTAGAATGTTTAACTAATAGCTTCTATCTTATTTATATACTAAAAAACTACTTAAATAAAACAGTTTTTAGTAAATATCTATACTTTTTTCTTTAAGATTAGCCAAATCAACCAGATTATACCCAGAGTAATGTAAGTATCAGCTAAGTTAAAAGCTGGAAATATGGAAATATCTATAAAATCTATTACTCCTTGGTAATTAATTCTATCAAGTAAATTACTAAAAGCTCCAATTATTATGAGTGATAATGGATAAACAGCAATATTATTGTTTTTTAAGTAATTAATCAAATGCCAAATTAAGAAGAAAAGTATTATAGAGATAATAGGGATTAATATAATAAGAGGCAAGGGTATGGAAAAAGCTATACCTTGGTTAAGATAATGTTTAAAGCCAATGTTTTTTAAATAAAAAATACCTTCAGAAGGTAAATTAAAGCTTAAATACTTAGTTATTCTATCAAAAATAGATAGAACTAATGTAATTAAGATTATCTTATTTTTTAATTTGACAGCCATGACCAGGTGCACATTTAGTTGCTGTAGGCATGATAGCTAAACGTTCAGGATCAATTGGAGCTTTACACTTTTCACAAAAACCATAAGTATTGTTTTCAATCTTTTTTAAGGCTTTATTAACCATTTCAATAGATTGTTCAAAGGTTTCTTCTAAAGATAAATTACTTTCAAAAGCAGCTACTTCAGCAACGTTATCATCTTCTTTATCTCCGTAATTAGGAAAGTCTGAATAAAAGTTATCTTCTTGCTTTGGATCTTTTTCAGCAAAAGTAGAAAGCTGCTTTTTAAGTTTTTCTTTCCTAGCTAGTAACAGAGCATTCATTTTGTCTATAAATTCTTGATCAAAGTGGTTTTTCATAGGTATGTTTTTTAAACGTGTATATTATATAAAATAGGATATATTATGTCAATATCTAAAGAAGCGTAAATTTTTGTAAAAGAAAAGGGCGCCAAGAAGCGCTCTTTTATATGTTAATAAAATAAATATATAGCGTCTTAGCGCCCAATAAGTCTTAAGATCTACTTCCTTAACATGAAGACCATGTTAGAAGAAGATCATAGGTCTCAAGACTACTCGGCACTATTTTTTCCAACTTTATAGTGAATTTCTCATTTACAATTCTTGGTGGTAAGCACCCCATTTTATTGAAGAGTTACCTTTTAAATTTTTATTTTTGTTTTACATCCAAATAGGTGTAAATAATGGGCGAGGTTGGTCAGGCCCTAACGAATTGTAAACGACAAAAATATCCCCTAAAACATATAGTTTTAGTGGACTTCTTTTTTGTTTTAAGGTGCATTTTTGTTTTTCTATATTAAGTATAGCATATATTTTGAATTAAATCAATAGTAAATAATGGCTAAGATTAGATAAGAAGTCGATAAAAATAAAAAAAATGTGGATTATTGAACACAAAATTTATTCACAGCTTAAACAGTTTATCCACAAGTTATTAATTACTTGAGTTCAAAACACATTTTTAATTGATTATTATTACTAGAAAACATGGAAATTTCCTTAAATTCTTTAATTTTTGAGCTACTTATTGGCCAAGTACTATTAGGTTTTAAGATAACAAAGGAATTTGGGTTATTTAAACTACAATTTACTACCTTTTTATCATTATATAAATTATTAAAATCAATTGAATCTAAATTATTGCTAATTATAAGCAGATTTTCATTTAAAGCATAACCTATCTTCTTATTATTCAAATAATCATATTTAAATACTTGCCACTTATTTATAATATTTTCTTGCCAAATAACAGAGCTAGGATCAATTATGAGCTCAGTAGCATAGGTGTTATCAGGTAAAGCTATTTCTTGTTTAAGAGGTGAGTTAAATCTAGCTAAATAATTTTTTAAACTATCATTAAATAAGTTTAAATTATCATTATAAGTAATAATTTGCCAAGAATTATCGTTAAAGCTTAATATAATTGGTCCTTTAATATTTTGAATGAATTCACTTAGAGAAAATTGATATTCGATCCATAAGTTATTATCAATATTTCTAAAGATATCTTGTAAATAGTTATTACTTTCTAATTGTTGGATAAGTATATTAATATTATTAATACCTAAACTAAATTTATTATTTAAATTTAAATAATTTAATAAGTCAGTTAACCCAGCCAATTCATTATTCTCTTCTAAATTGAGTGGTCTTAAATTTAATATTAATTTATTACTCAGAGAACTAATATCTAAAGTAAAGTTTTCATTTTTGGTATTAAGTAATGGATTTAGAATAAGCTGTAAATTACTAAGTAAATTGGCAGGGTACTCTTTAGTAAAGAATGTTTTTTGAAAATAAATATTAATCCAAGGCTTTAAATCAATTGAAAAGTTTAAAATACCTTGTGAAGCTATCTTCTGTTCGTTAATTTTATTTAATAACTCTTTATTATTACTAATAACTAGGACTTTATTCTTGAAAGTGTTTAAATAAAGAGGATTAGTTTCTTTTGGATATTCTAAATCTTTTAGATTATTATTAAATTCAACTAAATAGGCAAATTGCTCATTATCTGGGAAGAAGATTAAACCATGTTTTTGTTTCCTAATCTCTTTTAATAAATTATCAGGTAAGGATATTAAGTAATTATCTAATTTTTTTTTGTTATCTTCTATTAAATTGTTTATAATTAAATTATGATTTAAATCATTTAATTGGAGATTAGTAATACTTGATTTTCTTAAATCATATTCTAAGGCAATTTGATAATCTGGGGTTAACAAATTTTTTAAGTTATATGAAGGATTATAGTATTCTTTAAATAGTAAATATACTACGAATACGAGTAATAATATTAGTGATATAATTAAAAAAGGATAACCAAATTTATGCCACCAAGATGAAGTTTTAGCACGTAACTCACTTCTTAAAAAATTAGGATCTATTATTTCTGTCATATACTCCGTATTTTAACATAGAATTAAATAAATAAAAAAAGCCTGGTTTTTAACCCGGCTTTTAATATCTCATTTATTATCTGTTCTTATTAAAGAATCTTTTCTTATTAGTATTACCATGTCTATCATTTCCACCTTGTGGGCGTCTTGGACCGCTAGGTTTTCTTTCTTCGATAAAGCCTTCTGGTTTAGGTAATAGCTCTTTTCTTGATAATTCAATTCTATTCTTTTCCTTATCAATACCCATGACTTTAACTTTAACTTTATCACCAATATTTAAATAATCAGTTACTTTGTTAACGCGCTTCCAATCAATGTTGGAGATATGAACCATACCATCATGTCCAGGTAATATTTCAACAATAGCACCTATTTCATCACCATTATTTTGGCCTTTAATTATCTGAGTAACCGTACCTTCATATTCTTCGCCGATTTCTACTTCCTTAGTAATGTCATTAATTCTTTTAATAGCTTTTTCACTATTTTCTTGGTTTAAAGCAGTTACAAAGACAGTACCATCTTGCTCAATATCAATTTCAACTTCAAATTCTTCAATCATTTTATTTATTATCTTACCCCCAGGACCAATGATATCACGTATCTTGTCTGGATCAATATGGAGAGTGATAATTCTTGGAGCATAAGGTGATAGTTCTTTTCTAGGTTCTGGTATAGCTTTTTTCATTACTTCTAAGATTTGAAGTCTAGCTGCTTTAGCTTTGACTAAAGCTTCACTACAAACTTCTAAGCTAACACCATTTAATTTAATATCAAGTTGAATAGCGGTTATACCATTTATGGTACCAGCTACTTTGAAGTCCATATCGAAAGCATGATCTTCAATACCTTGGATATCAGTTAATATCTTATATCTCTTCTTATCTTTTAAATCAGTTACTAAACCCATAGCAATACCAGCAACGGGAGCTTTAATTGGAACACCGGCATCCATTAAAGAAAGAGTTGAACCACAAATTGAAGCCTGTGAAGAAGAACCATTTGAACTTAGGACTTCAGATACTACTCGAATAGTATATGGGAAATCTTCTTTATTAGGTAAGACTGGAATTAAAGCTTTTTCCGCTAAGGCTCCATGACCTATATCACGACGTGAGGGGCCTCTATTTGGTTTAACTTCACCAACCGAGAAAGCAGGGAAGTTATAGTGATGCATATAACGTTTCTTGCCCTCTTCTTCCATACCATCTAAGTATTGTTCAGCTCCAGGACCACCTAACGTTACCACTGAAAGGACTTGAGTTTGACCTCTGGCAAAAAGACCAGAACCATGTACTCTGGGTAAAATATTAACTTCTGCAGACAATTCTCTAATTTCATCAAGTTTTCTTCCATCAACACGTTGGCCATCATTTAAAACCATTTTACGAGCAGCTTCACTTAAATATTCATCGATTAAGGATATGCCTTTAGCGCGTAATTCTTTAGAGACTTCATTATCTTCTTTTAAAAGATCATTAACTTCTTTTTCTAAGGTTGTAATGTTTTCTTTAGTCTTGTCTTTATCTTGATCAAAAACATTATTTACTTTATGAAGTATATGACCTTCTACTTTTTTACGAAGCATTTCCATTTCTTCTTGAACTTCATCATTTTCTACATATTTTTCTATGCCGATCTTTTTTTGTATATCGCTAATTAGTTTAACTACATTTTTAACGTGTTTGTGACCAAAGGCTAAAGCTTCACTAACGGTTTTTTCGTCTACTTCTTTACCACTAAGTTCTATCATAACTATTTCATCTTGATTAGCAGCTAAGTAAAGATCAAAACCAGATTTTTCCCGTGCTTCATAATTACCATTAATAATCCATTCACCTTCTATTTGACCAATTCGAATAGCACCTACTGGCCCATTCCATGGAATAGGTGAAATAGCTAGAGCGGTTGAAGTAGCAATTAAAGCTGGAACATCAGGATCATTTTCATTATCAATGGAAAGGACTGTAACTACGACTTGAACATCTTTACGTTCAGCTTCTTTAAAAAGAGGTCTAATGGAACGATCAATAACTCTTGCCGTTAAAACTGCTTCATCAGTAGCTCGGCCTTCACGTTTAATCCATCTAGAGCCCTTTATCTTACCAGCGGCATAAAGTTTTTCTTCGTAATCAACCATTAGTGGAAAGTAATCAATACCTTCCCTTGGTTCAAAACCTGTGACCGCGGTAGCTAAAACAACGGTATCACCGTACTGAACAGTACAAGAACCGTGAGCTTGATTAGCTAATTTACCGATTTGAATTTTGAGAGGCTTGCCAGCGTACTCTAATTCGAAATCATGAATTCTTTTCATATATTTTTTCCTTTAAGCTGGCAATCAGATTACAGACTGTTCTAATATAGAATAGCCTATCTATCTAACTACCAACTTGCTTATTTTATTTAATTTTCATTAAGTATCTTTTTTTATCTTGTGAAAGATCAACAAAGTCATCACATTTATCAAGTAAGTTATGGGAAGAGCTTTCTTTAAAAGCAATAACTTCAACTTGTAAGCCATTATTTTGTAAGTATTCAACTAATGGTACATAATCACCATCACCACTAACTAAAACCACAACATCAAGCTTGGAAGACATTTTAATTGTATCCATAGCAAGACCAACGTCCCAATCAGCTTTTTTAGCACCACCAGCAAAGATTTGTAAATCTTTAGTTTTAATTTTAAAACCAGCTTTTTCAAGAGCGCCAAAAAAATTAGCTTCTTCTTTATTTGGCGAGGTTATGACATAGGCCATAGCATTAACAAGTTTACGTTCAGCCACGGCTTGTTTTAAAACTTCTTTAAAATTTACTCTAGCATTATATATATTCCTAGCTGAGTGATACATGTTTTGCACATCGACGAAAATGCCGACACGCTGTTCTAGATGTTTCATATATTTATTATATTTCTTCTTCAACTTCTTTTTGGAGATCTTCCCCTGCTACGGCCTCTTCCTCTTCTTTTAAGAGCTCTGCTTCAAGATCAGCCTTCTTTCTAATTTTAAGTTTTAATTTTTTAACTAGAACATCAAAGTTCTTTTCATTTTCTTTCTCTAAATAACGCAAAAGCTTCCTTCGGAGGGAAACCTTTCTAATTAAACCCCGGCGTGAGGAATAATCTTTCTTGTGTTCTTGTAAGTGACCGGTAAGTTCTTTAATTTCTTCAGATAAAATAGCAATTTGAATTTCTGTACTACCAGTGTCATTAGCATGAGTCTTAAATTTTTTAATAATTACCTGTTTCTTTTTTTTGTCTAACATATATTATTTTCCTTGTCGATATCCAAGTTAAGCCTAAGTTAGATTTAATTGGCTTAAACCGAGATATCGCTATTAATTAAGTATATATTAAAATAGCAAAGAAATACACTCTTGTCAAGGCGCTGTGGTAATGTGTAAAGGTGAAATAGAAATGTCCTACTTGGGGTTATTTAGAAATGTC